>NZ_KB891207.1 GCF_000373365.1 Parafrankia discariae | reverse complement strand
GGTCCCCAAACTCACCTACATTCGATCTTGACCCGAAGATCGAATGGTCCCCGTTCTCACCTACATCTGGTCCCCGTTCTCACTTGCAAAGCCACATCCCATCGCTGATCGGCAGTCCACTTTCTGGAGAACTCCGTGAGTCATCTGCTCCACCTCGATGCCAGCGCGCGACCGGGATCGGTCTCCCGTCGGCTCTCCGCCGCCTTCGCCGAGGTCTGGCAGGAGAACAACCCCACCGGTCAACGCACCTACCGAGATCTCGCGGCACGACCGCTCGCGCACGTCGACTCCGCCCAGGTCGAGATCATGACCCGGCTGGAGGCGGCCGGCGAGCGTGACCTCGACACCGCGCGGACCGCGGCGACGACGGAGGCCGAGCGGGCGAGCTGGGCTGTCACCTGGCCGCTGGTCGAGGATCTGATCGCCGCGGACACGGTGCTGATCGGTCTGCCGATGTACAACTTCTCGGTGCCGTCGAGCTTCAAGGCGTGGTTCGACCGGGTGGCGATCCCGCCGCTCATCATCGACCACGCGACCAGCCAGGGGCCGCTGAGCGGTACCCGGGTCGTGGTCGTCACCGCGCGTGGCGGTGCCTACGGGCCGGGTACGCCCCGCGCGGGCTTCGACTTCCAGGAGCCGTACCTGAGGGCGGCGTTCGGCATGCTCGGTCTCGCCGACGACCTCACCTTCGTCCACGCCGAGTTGACCAAGTCCGAACACGTCCCACGGCTGGCCGGTTTCCGGGAGAAGGCCGCCGACTCCCTGGCCGCGGCGCTGGACGCGGTCGCCGAGGCCGCCACGGCCTAGTACGGCGTCGTCAGGTGACCGAAGGCGCTCGTGTTCCTTGTCCTGGTAGTCGGTTCTTGGCCTGCGTCGACGTAGGTTCTTCGGCCCGGATGACCGAGACGAGGCAGGTCGCCGGGTGCGGTCCGCGGTGCGGCAACCGGAGGATTGTCGGCGCGGGTCATCAGAAGGCTGCGGGTACCGGTCCGTGGCTGGTGACCACGCCG
>NZ_KB891206.1 GCF_000373365.1 Parafrankia discariae | reverse complement strand
TCCGCCGCTACCTCGGCTGGCGGAACCGCCACGCCGCGGACAAGAAACTCCGCACCATCGTCGCCAAGGCGAACGTTGCCTGATGCGGCACTAGTCACCACCCACCAGGCGGCCGGCATCCAGGCCCAGGCCCGCGGCCAGTAGGGCCGCTTCTTCACCGGGCCTGGACCTCCTCGATCTCGGCACCACTTCCTGCCACCGCTGGAACCCCGCCACCGCCCGCACGGTTGCGGTTAGCGGCGCCGAGGTCAGTTGCTACGCCGCCGTCGGCCGAACCCCACCAAACCCCTGGTGAGCAGGGGGCATGGCCGGTATGAGCAGACGGCCCATCCCATTGCCGGCATTCGTCCTCTCCGCTGGGCGGACGATCAGCTGACGGGCCATTCGGTGAGCGGCCAGCATCCGCGCAGGCTGCGGTCGATGTCCCTGGGGGATCGTGCGGACCGGCGCGGCGGTACGCGGCCCCACCGGCTGGAGTGACGGAGCGTTCGCCCCTCAGGGCTGACCTATAGGCAGGGCGATGCCTACGCGATCCCCAAGCATCTCTGTCGGCATATTGTTTTCTGCCTTGTCGTCCCCGCTTTCATCCTGCATCGCCACTGCTAGCCCGTTTGGAGACTGCTGCTGTCTAATCGTTGGGCCCTGTTGGGCCCGGGGCAAACCCCCGCCAGCCTTATCAACCTGATCATATCGTCACAAACCTCCTCCCGTCGTAACTAAATTCAAACAATCTGCCGCTTCTAACATGTAACGCACGGTGGCGTGCGACTCTCATGCATGTAGCGATTTCTGTCGTTACCTGGCTGCCCTTATGCGTAGGGTCGTATAGCAGGAAGGGCTTGGCGGCTCCCGCAGGTAAATCGCGCCAGCTTCGCGCTTTTGTCACCCAAGGGCAAGTTCGTTCTTATCGTCTCGTTGTCGCGCTCGTCTTCACGAAAGGATTGGCATGTCTGTCAAGAACCTCCGGTACCTGTCCTTTGACGGAACTTCCTGGGGCACGGACGCCCCCATCCCCAACAGTCAGTCGGCGGCTGGCCCGGCTCTGGCCGTCTTCAACAACAAGCTGTACTCCGTGCATCGCGGCGGCAACGACGCCAACCTGTGGTACGCATCCTT
>NZ_KB891205.1 GCF_000373365.1 Parafrankia discariae | reverse complement strand
CCCACAGATCGTCGGGGACCAGCCGCACCGCCAGGCTGTTCTCCATCACATCCATGATCAGATATGTACCCAGCGCCCCCACACGAGACACGCACAAAGTGCCGCGAGAGGTGCTGGAAGAGCGACTGGGCGATAGAGGTCGACATCTCCCGGTTCTTCGACTCCGTCGACCATGATCTTATGGTCAGGGCGGTCGAGGCGAACATCACCCCGGAACAGAAATGGGTGGTGCTGTACGTGCGGCGGTGGCTCACAGCTCCGCTCGTCCTGCCCGATGGCAGGAAGGTCGAACGGGACCGTGGAACTCCACAAGGTTCGGCGGTGTCACCCGTACTGGCAAACCTGTTCATGCACTACGCATTCGACTCCTGGCTGGGAAGAGAATTCCCGACCGTGGAGTTCGAGCGGTTCGCCGATGACGCGGTGGTGCATTGTAAGACCGAAGGGATGGCACGCCGGCTGCTGGCCGCGCTGGCGGAACGCATGGAACAGGTCGGGCTGCGACTGCATCCCGACAAGACCAGGATAGTCTACTGCAAGGACAGGCGGAGGAAGGGCTCCTTCGAGAACACGTCCTTCACCTTCCTCGGGTACACGTTCCAGGCGAGGAAAGCTCCGACGAAAGACCGGAGGAGTATCTTCGCCGCGTTCCTTCCGGCGGTCAGCCGGGACGCCCTCAAGAAGATGGGGGGCGTGGTCCGACGCTGGCGGATCAACCTGCGCACCACCGACAATCTGGCGGCGCTCGCCGAGTGGATGAATCCGGTTGTCCGTGGCTGGATGAACTACTACGGGAAGTTCTACCGAACAGAACTCGATGGTCTGCTACGGCGCGTCAATACCTACTTGGTGCGCTGGGCCAGGCGGAAGTTCCAACGGCTCAGGTCGTTCAAAAAGGCCAAACGGTGGTGGAACGGGCTGCTGCGCAGGCAGCCCCGCCTGTTCGCCCACTGGGTCTGGATGACCGAGTTCTGACGGACTGGATGAGACGAGCGGAGTGACGGGAGACTGTCACGCTCCGTTCTGTGGGAGCCCGGGGGTGAGATCCCCCCGGGCCACCCGGCCCCCGCAGGGGTCGGCGATATCACCCGTGCTCGCCAACCTGTTCATGCATTACGCGTTCGATCTGTTCCTGGCCCGGAATTTCCCGGGTGTGCAG
>NZ_KB891204.1 GCF_000373365.1 Parafrankia discariae | reverse complement strand
CGGATCACGGTGAGAAGAGCGGAGTGAACCGAGAGGTTCACGCTCCGTTCTGTGGGAGCCCGGGGGTGCGATCCCCCCGGGCGACCCGACCAGGGTTGATCAGCGAATATCGTAACGCCGCCTGACACCTCCCGCCGAAGACCGCATCAACCGCAAAAGGCCAGCTCACAGGCCAAATCGGGATTCTGGAGCCCCACAGTAGAGGGTGTTTGAAAAGGGTCAGGGTCGCCTCCCAGTGAGGCGGTGCAGCAGGATCATGCTCATCGCCAGGTAGATCGCGTTCTCGGAGGTGGCGGCCAGGTATTCGTAATCTCTGGACAGGCGGCGGTATTTGACCAGCCAGGCGAACGTCCGCTCGATCACCCACCGGCGGGGTACCACCGCGAACATCGGCACCTGCCGTGGGGGGTCCCCGGCCCGGGCCCAGGTGGACCGGAATCCACCGTCGCGGCGGGACACTATCTCGACGCCGATATCGACCGCGCTCTGGGCCCAGTCGCGGAACTGCTGTCCGCGGTAGCCCTGGTCGGCCCACACATGCCCGAGCCGGGTGCAGGTGTCGCAGGCCCGGGACAGCAGAACCATGGCTGCCTGACGGTCGTCCACGCTGGCCGGGCTGACGCAGGCCACCAGCACGGTCCCGGTGGTGTCGACGAGCAGATGTCGCTTGATACCACTGACTTTCTTGGCCCCGTCGTAGCCGTGCAGCCCACCCCCGTCGGTGGCCCGGACGCTCTGGCTGTCCACGATCCCCGCCCCCGGGGTCGGGTCCCGGCCACCACCGGTGCGGTCACGTTCCCGCAGCCGGGCCAGGATCTGCTCCCAGCGGCCCTCGATCCGCCACCGCCGCCAGTAGTAGTAGACCGTCTGCCAGGGCGGCAGATCATGGGGCAGCAGCCTCCAGGAACATCCGGCCCGTATCCAGTACGCCAACGCGTTCACGATTTCCCGGCGTTCATGCGCCACCGGCCGGCCACCGGGTTCGGGATCGGGAATCAACGGAGCGATCAGCTCCCATTCGGCATCGGACAGATCAGTCGGATACCGGCGCCGCTCAGCCATCACCAGCCTCCCCCACGCGAGGCTTCAGACACCCCCAGTTTCCCCATCCTGATCCTTTTCAAACACCCTCTAAGCTTGATTTTTAACCTTTCTGTTGCTGGTGGGCGGTCATGGTGAGTTCCCGTCTGGTGGTCTTTCCGACGTCGTGGTGGGGTGCTGGCCTGTAG
>NZ_KB891203.1 GCF_000373365.1 Parafrankia discariae | reverse complement strand
TGGTGTTGGTGGGTCAGGTTCCGGCTGGGGTGGCGATGGTTTTGACTTCGAGGAATTCCTCGAGGCCGAGGAGGCCGCTTTCGCGTCCGATGCCGGATTGCTTGTAGCCGCCGAAGGGGGCGTCGGGGGCGTACCAGCTGCCGCCGTTGACGCTGATGGTGCCGCTGCGGATGCGGCGGGCGACGTTCAGGGCGCGGTCGGTGTCGGCGGACAGGACGGAGCCGGAGAGGCCGAAGATGGAGTTGTTCGCGATCGCGATGGCGTGGTCGTCGCCGTCGTGGGGGATGACGGCGAGGACGGGGCCGAAGATTTCTTCCTGGGCGATCTCGCTGTCGGGGTCGACGTTCGCGAGCAGGGTGGGGGTGTAGAAGTACCCGGGGTTGATCTTCTGGCCGCCGGTGACGAGGGTGGCGCCGGCGGTGATGGCGCGCTGGACGATGTTGTCGACCTTGTCGCGTTGCTTCTCGCTGATCAGGGGGCCCATGTAGGTGTCGGGTGCGGACGGGTCGCCGACCTTGATCTGGGCGAGGGTGGCGGCGACCTTCTCGACGATGGCGTCGTGCTGGGCGCGGGGGACGACGAGGCGGCTGGTGATGGCGCAGCCCTGTCCGGCGTGGGAGCAGATGGTGAAGGCGGCCATCATGGCGGCCATGTCGTGGTTGGCGTCGTCGAGGACGACGAGGGCGGATTTCCCGCCGAGTTCGAGGAAGACCTTTTTGACGGTCCTGCTGGCGACTTCCATGATGCGTCGGCCGACGGCGGTGGATCCGGTGAAGGTGACGAGGTCGACGTCGGGGTGGCTGGTGAGGACTTCGGCGGCGTCGATGTCGAGGGAGGTGATGACGTTGACGACGCCGGGGGGGATGTCGGTTTCGTTGGCGATGAGTTCGGCGAGGGCGAGGGCGAGCAGGGGGGTGTCGGGGGCGCCTTTGAGGATGACGGTGCAGCCGGCGGCGAGGGCGGGGGCGAGTTTCGCGAGGGCGAGTTGGGTGGGGTAGTTGTAGGCGACGATCGCGGAGACGACGCCGGCGGGTTCGCGTTCGACCCAGCGGTGGTGTTGGGCGCCGCGGGATTCGACGGTGCCGAGGTCCTGGGTGAACTGGTAGCCGGCGGCGAGGTCGGCGTAGTACTTGACGAGGTTGATGGGGTCACCGAGGGCGGGCCCGTCGGTGATCATGCGGGGGTGGCCGACCTCGGCGATGGTGAGTTCGCGGAGTTCTTCTTTGTGCTTGAGGAGGACGTCGTGGAGCTGGTTGAGGCACTGGACGCGGAACGCGACGTCCGTGGACCAGTTGGTGGTGTCGAAGGCCTTGCGGGCGGCCTTGACCGCGGCGGTGGTGTGTTCGACGGTCGCCTCCGCGGCCTGGCCGATGACCTCACCGGTCGCGGGGTTGATCGAGTCGACCGTCCGCTCGGTCTCGACAAGCTTTCCGTCGATCAGTAACCGCTTCACAGCCGCTCCTCGTTGATCGTGTGGGCTCCCGGTGGGCCGCTGGGCGCGCCGACGCTGGTGCACCGCGGCACGAACGCCGGGAGCTTTCATGTCACTACAATAGTGACACTAATTGGAGCGTCAACCGACCTGCGCCGTTCCCGCCGTTCCTGTCGCTCCGCCTGTTCCCGCCTGTTCCCGCCCCGTCACGACAGCCCGAGGAACCGCCATGAGCCTTCCGGTCGACCAGCACGCGGACGGGAGTGATCCGGCCCGGCAGCCGCGCCGCTATGACAGTCCGGTGCGTCGGGCGCAGACCGAGCGGACCCGGGAGCGGATAGTCGCCGCCGGGACGGCACTGGTCCACTCGTTCCCGACCTGGGACTGGCGGGGTCTGACCTTCCGCGCGGTCGCCGAGCGCGCCGGCGTGAGCAAGCGGACCGTGCACCGCTACTTCGCCACCGAGGGCGAGCTGCACGACGCCATCCTGCGCAACATCGAGAAGGAGGCCGGGGTCGTCTACGAGGGCCTCGACCTGGACAATCTCGCCGACACCGCGGCCGGCGGCCTGGCGACCCTGGACCGCTTCGCCGCCTCGCCCGGCCTGAGCGGGGAAGCCATCGAGCCGACCCTCGCCGCCGACCGGCGCCGGCGCGAGGCGCTCGCCCGCGCGGTGGCCCCGTCGACGGGCGAGTGGACCGACACCCAGCGGCGGATGGCCGCCGCGATCCTGGACATCCTGTGGACCGGACACGTCTACGAACGGCTCGTCACCGCCTGGAAACTCGACCTGGACGCGGCGACGGGCGCCGTCACCTGGGCCCTGGACCTGCTGGCGGACGGCATCCGCGCCGACCACCGGCCGCAGCCACGGCCGCTCCAGCCGCAGCCGTTACGGGCACCGGCACCGGCACAGCCACGGCCGCCCGCGCGATGATCCGGCGGGTCAGGCGGGCCGGAGCCGGGTGGCCAGGCCGGCGACGGCCAGCCACACCTCGTCGGACTCGGCCGCGAGCCGGGCGTTGACCTGGCCGAGGCGGTCGGCGAAGCGCCGTCCGGCGGCGGTCGGCGCCACCGCCCCCGACCCGACCTCGTCCGTCACCGCCACCACCCGCCGCCGAGCGGCGCGCCAGGCCGCGACGAGCCGGTCGACCGCGGTCCCGAAGTCCGGATCGTCGAGCCGGGCCGCCACCCACAGCGAGACGCTGTCGACGAGCAGCGCCGGCCCGGGGGAGCGCAGCAGCGGTTCCAGCTCCTGGGTCTCCAGGGTGTGCCACCGGGCCGGCCGGCGCTCGCGGTGGGCGGCGACCCGCGCGGCCCACTCGGGATCGGACCCGTCCGGCGCCCACCCGGTCGCGACGTAGACGACCTCGGGCTCGGCCCGCAGCCAGTCCTCGGCCTGGGCGGACTTCCCCGACCGGGTGCCACCGGTGATCAGCACCCGGCGCGGTGCCGCGGTGCCGCCGGCCTCCGTGCCGCTGACCCCCGTGTCGCCGGGCGCGGTGCCGCCGGCCGGGCGGCGCCCGCCGCCGGGCGGGATCTCCAGGACGCTGCCGTCCGGCGGGGCCTCGGCGCCGACGCGGGCCAGCCGGGACGTCAGCTCGCCACCGGGCGGGTTGCGATGACTGAGGTGGACGGCCAGCACCCGGGTCGAGGGCACGACCGCGCCCAGTGCGCGCAGCTCGGCGACCAGCTCGGCGAAGTCCGGAAGGTCGAGATGCTCCCCGAACCCGGGCCGGTCGCCGTTGTTCTCCTCCAGCAGCACGACGTCGAACGCGCGGCCGGCCAGCGCGGCGAGCGTCGCGGGCGGCAGCGGGACGGCGGTGTCGCACCCGTACAGCAGGCGGGCGCCGTCCGGCGCGGTGACGTCGTACAGCACCGCCGGCCCGATGCTGTCGTCACCGTGCCGGGCCGCCACCGGGCGGACCAGATAACCCGGCCCGGCGGGCCCGGCGAGCTCGAGGTGATCGCCGGCGACGGCTGGGAGCAGCCGCAGCGGGGAGCCGTCCCCGCCGGGCTCGGTGCCCTCCCAGCGGCGCAGGAACGCCCGGCACACCTCCAGCGCGGCCGGCGGCGCGACGACGTCCAGCGGCCGGTCGGCGACCGTCGACCAGGACCGCCACATCAGCGCCTCCGGGCCGAGGTGGTCGGGATGGGCGTGCCCGACGAGGACGTGCCGCAGCCCCGCCAGGCTCACCCCGAACCGGGAGGCGGCCCGCGGCACGTCCGGACCGAAGTCGATGAGCAGCCGGTCGTCCACCAGGACGGCCGTCTGGCCGCGGGGCTCGTGTGCGCGGGCCCACGCGCAGGAGGCGCACTCGCACCATGGGTTCGGCCATCCGTCGGCCGAGCCCGTGCCCAGCAGCGTCAGCCGCACCGCGCCGAGCCCCGGCCGGTCAGGAGTGCGAGTGCGAGTGCGGGTGGCGCTTGCGCTCCCACAGCGTCATCAGTGTGAGGACCACGGCGAGCGCCGCGATCGCGCCGAAGGTGAGCAGGCAGGCGGCCCACCAGACGATGCCCCCGTCGTGGTGCTCGGTTGTCTCGGCGAGGACCGCCGCGGCGGTGTAGGCGGGTGTCACTGGTGCCTTCCTTTCTCCGGGCTGAAGCGTGTCTCCGGGCTGAGGCGTGCTGCTCGTGTGCGCTCGCGGATCCCGACGTTACCGACCTCCGGGTCACCGGTGCCTTGCTCGTGGGCCGATCCACGGGTCGGTGTGGATCCGTCCCGTTCGGTGGGCGGGTCACGCCGGGCGATGAGTTGCTCGTCGCCAGCGGCGCGGGACGGCCTCGCGTCCGGTCCGGACACGCTTTGATGGTGCGGTGGGCATTTCCCGGGGTCGGTGGTGGCCCCGGCTCGGCGGCCGACGCCGCCGGACGTCGGGAAGGACGTGGACCGTGAGCTGGACCTGGCGTTATGAGGGAGAGGACGGCTCGGTCGTGGCGGTCGGCGGCGCGGACGGGTCGGAGTCGTTCACCAGTCAGGGGGACGCCGAGACGTGGATCGGCGAATCCTGGCGGGAACTGCTGGATCTGGGCGTGACGCAGGTGAGTCTGCTGGAGGCGGACCGGCGCGTCTACGGGCCGATGAGCCTGCGCCCGGTGACCTGAGGGCCGCCGCCGCGGCTGCCGGGCCGGCCCCTGCCCGCGGGTAGCAGAGCCCGCGGATCAAGGCCTGTCGAACGGGCCCGAACGGGTTGACACCCCTATGGCTAACGATGTTAGCCTTGCCTTGTTGGCTAACGGCGTTAGCCAATGAACGGGTCCGAGACGACAGAGGAGATCACCATGGCGAGCAGCGACGCGAACCCGACCGACGCCGGGGCCGAGAGCACCCGGCCCGAGAGCGGCTCCGCCGACGCCCGGCACTACCGGCGGCCCAACTGGTTCACCAACACGTTCCTCAACCGGCCGGTCGCGCTGGCCACCCGGGCGGGGCTGAGCCTGTGGGGGAGCCGAGTGCTCGAGGTCCGCGGCCGGACGTCCGGCGAGACCCGGCGGGTGCCGGTGAACCTGCTCACGCTGGAGGGGCGGCAGTACCTGGTCTCCGCGCGCGGGCACAGCCAGTGGGTCCGCAACGTGCGGGCGGCCGACGGCGAGCTGGCGCTCGTCCTGGGGCGCCGGCGGGTCCGCTACCGTGCGGTCGAGCTCGCCGGCGTCGAGAAGGTCCCGGTGCTGCGGGCGTACCTGAAGAAGTGGAAGGCGGAGGTCGGCGTGTTCTTCGACGGTGTGGGTCCGGAGTCGACCGACGAGGAGCTGGGCCGGATCGCGCCGCGGCACCCGGTCTTCGTCCTCACCGCCGCCTGATGACGCGGCCGTGTCCGCCGGTGGAGCGGTGTCCGCCGGCGGAGCCGGGCCAGCCGGCTGTGCCCGCCGTGCCGCTCGGGCGGATCGCGGTGCGCCCGACGCCGCCCACCCGGTCGCCGCGGGCGACGGAGATCATCGGTGCGGCCCGGCGCCTGCTGGAGGACGAGGGCGCGGGGTCGCTCACCATGCGCCGGCTCGGCGAGGTGCTCGGCATCCGCGCGCCGTCGCTGTACAAGCACCTGCCGGGCAAGCACGCGGTGGAGACGGCCCTGGTGGAGACGGCCCTGTGGGAGGTGGGGGACGCGCTGCACCGGGTGGTCGACGGGGCCGGCCCGGGCGACGTCGTCGACCGGCTGCTGGCCGAGTACCGGCGGTACGCCCTGGCGCACCCCAACCTGTACCGGCTCACCGCGCTCGACCCGCTCGGGCGCGAGGGCCTGCCGCCCGGCCTGGAGGACTGGTCGGGGGAGCCGTTCTACCGGGCTACCGGTGAGCCGTACGTGGCGCAGGCCCTGTGGGCCGCGGCACACGGCGCGGTGGTGCTGGAACTGGCGAGCCGGTTCCTGCCCGGCACGGACCTCGACCGGACGTGGGCGGCGTTGGCCGCGGCCTTCACCGCCCCCTGAACCCCTGAACCCCTGGGCACTCCTGAACTCCTGGGCGCCGCGTGGCCCCCAGGCGCCGCACGGCGGCGGTCAGGCCTCCGGCTCGGTGGTGGCCACGCCGGCGAGCACCTCGTCGACGCGGGCGAGCAGCGCCGGCTCCAGCACGACACCGGCCGCCCCGACGTTGTCCTTGACCTGCTCGGGCCGGGAGGCCCCGACGATCGCGGACGCCACGTTGTCGTTCTGCAGGACCCAGGCGACGGCGAGCTGCGCCATCGTCAGGCCGGCCTCCGCGGCGATCGGGCGCAGATTCTGCACGGCCGTCAGGACCTCGTCGGTCATGAACCGGGCGATGAAGCCCGCGCCCGTCCCGCCGGTCGCCCGGCTGCCGGTGGGGGGCGGCTGCCCGGGCAGGTACTTGCCGGTGAGCACCCCCTGGGCGATCGGCGACCAGACGATCTGGGAGATGCCCAGCGTGCGGGAGGTCGGGACCACGTCGACCTCGATGGTGCGCCACAGCATCGAGTACTGCGGCTGGTTGGAGATGATCCGGTCCAGGCCGAGGTCGGCGGCGATCCGCGCGGCCTCGGTGATCTGTGCCGCCGTCCACTCCGAGACACCGACGTAGAGGACCTTGCCGGCGCGCACCAGGTCGTCGAAGGCGCGCAGCGTCTCCTCGAGCGGGACGGTCGGGTCGTACCGGTGGGCCTGGTAGAGGTCGATGTGGTCGGTGCCGAGCCGGCGCAGTGAGTTGTGCGCGGACTCGATGATGTGCTTGCGGCCCAGGCCTCTGTCGTTCTCGCCGGGGCCGGTCGGCCAGAAGACCTTGGTGAACAGCTCGTAGGACTCCCGGCGGACCCCGGCCAGGGCCTCGCCGAGAACCGACTCGGCGCGGGTCTGGGCGTACACGTCCGCCGTGTCGAAGGTGGTGATTCCCTCGTCGAGCGCGGCGTGCACGCAGGCCTTCGCCGTGTCGGCCTCGACCTGGTCACCGTGGGTGATCCAGTTGCCGTACGAGATCTCGCTGACGGAAAGTCCGCTCCGCCCGAGGCGTCGATGCTTCACACCGGAACACTACGCACCAGGTCCCGGGCCCGGACAACGTCGGCCGTGCCTCGTCAGCCGTCGCCGCGGGACACCCGGGGGCGGGGCAGCCGCCAGCGGCGCGGCAGCAGGGCCCGCTGCGCGGCGTAGGCGCGCACCCGGACGTTGGAGTCCGGGTACTTCTCGGCCACCCGCCGGCTCACCTGCCGCGCCAGCACGATCGAGTCGGCGACCACGGCGATGATCCCGAGCAGCATCACGTAGGTGGCGACGAGGCGGATGTAGGAGTTCGGCACCAGCCCGCCGACGAAGTAGACCACCGCCGCGGCCAGGAAGAACGGGCCCACGTTGATCCGGGTGTCGACGAAGTCCCGGGCGAGGACGCGCTCCGGCGCCCGCTCGCGGGGCGGCAGGCGGCTGACGTCGCCGGCCATCATCGCGGCCCGGTACTGCTGGCTCTGCGCGCGCCGGTCCTCCCGGTCGATCTTGCGGGCGTCCTTGCGGTTCGCCGGGGTGCGCACCGCGCCGCCGCGGGTCCGCGCGGCTCGCGCCGCCGACCGCTTCGGGGTCGGCCGGCCCTTGCCGGCGGTGACCCGGGCGCTCGCGCCGGCGTCTCCGTCGGCCTGGTCGACCGCGTCGTCGGACGGCTCCCCGCTCGCCGGGGCGGGGTCGGGTTCGCGGCCCCGCTTCTTCAGCAGCGCCATCAGGGCAGGCTCAACATCTGGTCCAGGGCCTTCCGGGAATAGGTCGCGACCTCGGGGTCGACGGTGATGCGATTGACGGTCTCACCGCGGGCGAGCGCCTCGAGCGCCCACACCAGGTGCGGCAGGTCGATGCGGTTCATCGTGGAGCAGAAGCACACCGTACGGTCGAGGAAGACGATCTTCTTGTCAGGATGGCGGTTCGCCAGCCGTTGTACCAGGTTCAGCTCGGTTCCCACGGCAAATGCCGACCCGGGCGGGGCCTCGTCCACGACCTTGATGATGTACTCGGTGGAACCGACCAGGTCAGCGGCGCTCACGACGTCGCGCCGGCATTCCGGGTGCACCAGTACCCGTACCCCCGGGACCCGCTCGCGCACCTCGTCCACGCATTCCCGGGTGAACCGCCCGTGCACCGAGCAGTGCCCGCGCCAAAGGATCATGCGCGCGTCGCGCAGCTGCGCGCGGCTCAGGCCGCCGCCGGGGCGCCGCGGGTCGTAGACCACGCAGTCGGCCTCGGACATGCCCAGCTTGTCGATCGCGGTGTTGCGGCCCAGGTGCTGGTCCGGCAGGAAGATCACCCGCTGGCCGCCCCGCTCGCCGAAGGCCCAGTCAAGCGCCCGCTCGGCGTTCGACGAGGTGCAGATCGTGCCGCCGTGGCGGCCGGTGAAGGCCTTGATCGCGGCGGAGGAGTTCATGTAGCTGACCGGCACGGTTCCGGTGGCGACGCCGGCGTCGAGGAGGTCGTCCCAGGCCTGCTCGACCTGCTCGGCGGTGGCCATGTCGGCCATCGAGCAGCCGGCGGCCAGGTCCGGGAGGATCACCCGCTGGTGGTCGGCGGTGAGGATGTCGGCGCTTTCGGCCATGAAGTGCACGCCGCAGAACACGATCGCGCTCGCCGCCGGTCGGGCGGCCGCCTGCTGGGCGAGCTTGAAGGAGTCTCCGGTCACATCCGCGAACGCGATGACGTCGTCCCGCTGGTAGTGGTGGCCCAGCACGAAGACGTCGTCGCCGAGCGCGGTCTTGGCGGCGGCGGCCCGTCTGGCGAGGTCGGGGTCGGCGGCCGGGGGGAGGTCGCCCGGGCACTCCACGCCCCGTTCGCTCGCCGGGTCGGCGTTCCGCCCGAGCAGGAGCATGGTGAGCGGTGAGGCGGTGACGCCCAGGCGTTCCAGGGCCGGGTTGGTGGTCATGTCCGCTCCTTTGGGCGACCGACCGGGGGCCCGGCCGCCTCGCTCGCCGCTCGTGGCCTCGCTGTGGGCCGTCTGCTAATGGTCGTTGAGACTCTAACTCCGGAACGCCTGGTCTGCGCGAACTTGGTCCGGTCGGGCCCGCCGGGCCGGGTCCGGTCAGACCCCGCGGGACGGACGGATGTCACTTGCGCGTCGTGGCCGGGCCACGAGTCGCTGGCTACGATGGGAAGCGGATCCTGGCTCGTGGTGTTGAGCAGGAACGGCGGCACAGCAGGTGCCGCCCGTGGGAGGTCGCTGTTCGCCGGCGTCTTCCCGCGTAAGCAGCCCTGGGCACCAGCAGGTCTGGTGGCCAGGCACGTCCACAAGGGCAGGGAGCAGCCCCTATGACCGTGCAGGACACAACCGAGACCGAGACCAGGCCGAGCAGCGTCAACCTCACCGACACGGCCGCCGGCAAGGTGAAGACCCTGCTCGAGCAGGAGGGGCGGGATGACCTCCAGCTCCGGATCGCCGTGCAGCCCGGTGGCTGCTCCGGCATGCGCTACCAGCTCTTCTTCGACGAGCGCCAGCTCGACGGCGACACGGTGCTCGACTTCTCGGGGGTCAAGGTGGCCGTCGACCGGATGAGCTACCCCTACCTCGGCGGCGCGACGATCGACTTCGTCGACACGATCGAGAAGCAGGGCTTCACGATCGACAACCCGAACGCGCAGGGTTCCTGCGCGTGTGGCGACTCCTTCCACTGATCGGGCGCGGGCGGGCGCGAACCGTTCCGGCGGGCCGCGTCTCGTCTCCGATCTGCGGGGGAGGCGGCTGATCCCTCGATACGGAACCCGGTGTGGTGTTTCCTGCCACACCGGGTTCCGCCATTTCCGGCCCGTCACCCGTCCGGTGTGCCTCACCCGTCACCTGTCTGACCCGCCTCACCCGCCGTGTGCCCGACCCGCGCAAACGGCCGAATACCGGACGCGGGCCCATCGCGGGGCGACGTCCCTCCGGAGTGCGCGCGGGCTGGCGGTAGGCTGCTCGATCGTGCGTATTGCCGTGACTGGTTCCATCGCCACCGACCACCTCATGCGCTTTCCCGGGCGGTTCGCCGAGCAGCTGCTCGCCGACCAGCTCGAGCGGGTCTCGCTGTCGTTCCTGGTGGACGAGCTCATGATCCGCCGCGGCGGGGTCGCCGCGAACATCTCCTTCGGTCTGGGGCGCCTCGGCCTGCACCCGGTCCTGGTGGGAGCGGTCGGGGAGGACTTCGCCGACTACCGCTCCTGGCTCGACCGGCACGGTGTCGACACGGCGTCGGTCTGGGTGAGCGAGATCGCGCACACCGCCCGCTTCGTGTGCACCACGGACAACGACCTCTGCCAGATCGCGTCCTTCTACCCGGGCGCGATGAGCGAGGCGGCCAGCATCGAGCTGCGCCCGGTCGCGGAGCGCTTCGGTGGGCTCGACCTGGTGGTGATCAGCCCCAACGACCCGCAGGCGATGGTCCGGCACACCGAGGAGTGCCGCGAGCGCGGCTACGCCTTCGCGGCCGACCCGTCCCAGCAGCTCGCCCGGATGGAGGGCGACGACATCCGTTCGCTGATCGACGGCGCGGCCTACCTGTTCTGCAACGAGTACGAGAAGGCGCTGCTCGCGTCGAAGACCGGGTGGACCGACGAGGAGATCCTCGGCCGGGTCGGCGTGCGGGTCACCACCCTGGGCAAGGACGGCGTCGTCATCGAGGCGCCCGGCGCCGCGGTGGTCAAGGTGCCGGTGGTCCCGGCGCGCAGCACCCCCGACCCCACCGGGGTGGGGGACGCCTTCCGGGCCGGGTTCCTCGCCGGGCTGTCCTGGGAGCTGTCGCATGAGCGGTCCGCCCAGGTCGGCTGCCTGCTGGCGACCCTGGTGCTGGAGACGGTCGGCACCCAGGAGTACAGCGCCGAGCAGGACGACATCGTGAAGCGCCTCACCGAGGCCTACGGGCCGGAGGCGGCCGCGGAGGTCGCGGCACACCTTCGGGCGTTCTGACCCGAGAGGGGGCCGTTTCGGCCCGGGTGGCTCAGCCCCGGCGGCGGACGAGGTAGGACGCCGCCCCGGGTGCGGTGGGGCCGGGTGCGGTGGCGGTGAGCAGGTCGTGGCCGCGCATCCGGCACCAGGCGGCCACGTCGGCCGCGGCGGCCGGATCATCGGCGAGCAGCTCGATGATCCCGCCCACCTCGACGTCGCCGATCCGCCGCGCGAGCTCGATGATCGGGATGGGGCAGCGCCGCCCGCGCGCGTCCACGACCGCCGCCGGCCGGCCGGCGGCGGGAGCGGGCCCGTCGTGTGTCGGCCCGCCCGGCGCAGCCCCGCCCGTCACAGGCCCGCCGCCCCGGCGCGCTCGCGGACGGCGCGCACGGCGGGCGGCAGCGCGTCGAGCAGGGCGGCCAGGTCGGCGTCGGTGGAGTCCCGCCCGAAGGACACACGGAGGTTGCCGTGGGTCAGCGCCCCCATCGCCACCAGGACGTGGCTGGGGGTCAGGGTGTCCGAGGTGCAGCTCGACCCGGAGCTCACCGCGATCCCGGCCCGGTCGAGCTCGTCCAGGAGCACCTCTCCCGCGACGTAAAGGCACGAGAAGGCCACGATGTGCGGCAGGCCCACCGCGGGGTCGGTGCCGCCGGGGCCGAGCAGCTCGACGTCCTCGACCAGCTGCGGCAGGCGCCGACGGAGCTGCCCGGTATAGCCGGCGAGCCGGGCCGCCTCCGCGTCGATCTCGGTGGCGCGCACGGCGAGCGCGGCGGCCGTCGCGACGACGGCGGGAACGTTCGGGAAGCCGGGAACCCGCCCGTGCTCCCGCTCGTCCGCCGGCAGCGGGTTGGCCCACCTGGTGCCCGTGCGGACGGCGAGGATGCCCACCCCGGGCGGCCCGCCGAACTTGTGGGCGCTCGCGGTGAGCAGGTCCGCGCCCAGCTCGGCGAGGTCGACGGGCACCCGCCCCACCGTCATCGCCGCGTCGGTGAGCAGCGGCACCCCGCGCCGGCGCAGCGCCCGCGCGACCGCCGCCACCGGCTGGACGGTGCCCACTTCGTGATTGGCGTGCTGCAGGGCCGCCACGGCCGTTCCCGGGTGGGCGTCCAGCGCGGCCTCGAACGCGGCCGGGTCGACGCGACCGAGGCCGTCCACGCCGATCGTGACGACCTCGCCGCCGGCACGTTCGTGGCGCTGCGCGGCATGCAGGACACTGGAGTGTTCGACGGCACTGACCACAACCACCCGCCCGGCCCGGCGGCGGGCCGCCGCGGTGCCGAGCAGGGCCTGGTGGGCGGCGGCCGTCCCGCTCGCGGTGAAGCTGATCTCGCTGGTCCGGGCGCCGAGGACGCCGGCGACGGTCTCCCGGGCGGCGTCGAGGAGCATCCGCGCGCGGCGGCCCTCGCGGTAGAGCCGCGCGGGGTCCGCCCAGCCGTCGTCGATCGCGGCGAGCAGGGCCTCCCGGGCGACCGGATGCAGCGGCGTGGTCGACGCGTGGTCGAGATAGGCCGGCACGTCAGTGACGCTACGCCCGTCCCGGAGCAGCTGGCCGGGTGTTGCGGGGCCGCGTGGGGGCATTCGCGCGGTCAGCCGGGGCGGTGCGGGAAAGGGCCCGCGGGGTGCCACGAACAATGCCGGTGGCGGATACGCCCGCCGGTAGCCGGAACGCGCCCACCGCCCGCCCGTCGTCCTACCCGGGTCAAGGGCCCTGTGGCCCGTCCAGGATGCCCCGCGGGTCGTGTCTCACAGCTCCGGACGGGGCCTGCGGCGAGAAGCTCGTCCGCTGCTGGGATACGCTGCTGCCGCACCATCTACAGCGTGTCGAAGACAGTCGGAAGACGAAGCAGCGAGGCCGGTTGGACCGGCCGGCCCGCGAAGCGTTTACGCGGTCACGAGGCGGTGGCGGGGCTCAGATCTCCTCCGCCGGCCGCGCGACCGCTAGTCGTGGGAGGCAGGACCTGGTGAGGAGATCCTTCGGTCGGACCCGGCCGTCGCTCGCGGATGTCGAGGACACGCCGATGGCCCCGGCTGACACCGCGGACGCGGACGCGTCGCCGAGCCGTCGGGTTGGGCACCGACGGCCGCGCCGGCGCCGCGTCAACGCGCGCCTGGGCGCCACGCTGGTGGCCGTCGGCCTGCTGGCGACCGCCTGCGACGTCCCCAATTTCGGATTCCCGGACGGTGTGACCAACCACACCCCACGGATCCTGAGCATGTGGCAGGGCTCGGTGATCGCCGCCCTGTCCGTCGGTGTGTTCGTGTGGGCCCTGATCTTCTACGCGGTCGTCGTGTTCCGGAAGCGCAGTGATGTTCTGCCGCGCCAGGTCCGGTACAACCTTCCCGTCGAGATCCTTTACACCGTCGTGCCCGTCGTGATCGTGGCGGGCCTGTTCTACTACACCGCTCGCGACGAGTCTGAGATCACCAAGCTCTCGGACAAGCCCGACGTGACGGTGAACGTCATCGGATTCCGGTGGAACTGGCAGTTCCAGTACCTGGACACCGGCAAGACCCCCGGCAGCAACCAGGTCGAGGTCACCGGTCGTCCCGGTGAGGCACCCGTGCTCGTGCTGCCCCAGGACCGGTCCGTCCGGTTCGTGCTTACGTCACCGGACGTGATCCACTCGTTCTGGGTGCCCGAGTTCCTGTTCAAGCGGGACGTCGTCCCCGGGCGCGTCGGCCAGTTCGAACTCACCGCGACGAAGACGGGAACCTTCGTCGGCCGGTGCGCCGAGCTGTGCGGCACCGACCACGACCGGATGACCTTCTACGTCAAGGTCGTGCCGGGTGCCGAGTACGACCGCTTCATCGAGGAACGCCAGAGCGCCGCGATCAGCGCGTCGCCGTCCTCCGGCGTCACCACCGGGAGTGTCCAGTGACCCTTCTGCACGAGTCGCCCGCCGGGCCGGCGGGGCACGCCCACGAGTCGGCGGACCACGAGAAGCCGCCGATCGCGAACCTGCTCGGCTACCTGAGGACGACGTCCCACAAGGACATCGCGATCATGTACTTCCTGACGTCGTTCGCGTTCTTCGTCATCGCCGGCATTCTCGCGATTTTCATCCGGGCCGAGCTGGCTCGTCCGGGTCTGCAGTACTTCTCGAACGACCAGTACAACCAGTTCTTCACCATGCACGGCACGCTGATGCTGCTGATGTTCGCGACGCCGCTGGCGTTCGCGTTCGCCAACTACCTCGTGCCGCTGCAGATCGGTTCGCCGGACGTCGCGTTCCCGCGGCTGAACGCCCTGTCGTACTGGCTGTTCCTGTTCGGCAGCCTCACCGTGTTCGCCGGGTTCCTGAGCCCGGGCGGTGCGGCCTCGTTCGGCTGGTTCGCCTACGCGCCGCTGAGCAACCAGCTCTACTCGCCCGGGGTCGGCTCCGACCTGTGGGTGCTCGGCCTGACGGTGCAGGGGCTCGGCACGATCCTCGGTGCCGTCAACTTCATCACCACGATCCTGTGCCTGCGCGCCCCCGGCATGACGATGTTCCGGATGCCGATCTTCTGCTGGAACCTGCTGGTCACCTCGATCCTGGTGCTGGTGGCGTTCCCGGTGCTGGCCGCCGCGCTGCTCGCGCTGGCGGCGGACCGAAGGTTCGGGGCCCACATCTTCGACGCCGAGAACGGCGGCGCGATGTTGTGGCAGCACCTGTTCTGGTTCTTCGGGCATCCCGAGGTCTACATCATCGCGCTGCCGTTCTTCGGGATCATCAGTGAGATCATCCCGGTGTTCTCCCGCAAGCCGCTGTTCGGCTACAAGGGCCTGGTGTTCGCCACCATCGGCATCGGGGCCCTGTCCGTCGCGGTGTGGGCGCACCACATGTTCGTCACCGGTGCGGTGCTGCTGCCCTTCTTCGCCTTCCTGTCGTTCCTGATCGCGGTGCCCACCGGCATCAAGTTCTTCAACTGGATCGGCACGATGTGGCGCGGGCAGATCAGCTTCGAGGCGCCGATGCTGTTCGCGGTCGGCTTCCTGGTGACGTTCCTGTTCGGTGGTCTCACCGGTGTGCTGCTGGCCAGCCCGCCGATCGACTTCCACGTCAGCGACAGCTACTTCGTGGTGGGCCACTTCCACTACGTCGTCGCCGGCCTGATGTTCGCGGCCTTCGCGGGTGTCTACTTCTGGTTCCCGAAGGTCACCGGCCGGATGCTGAACGAGAAGCTGGCGAAGCTGCACTTCTGGACGCTGTTCCTGGGCTTCAACGCCACCTTCCTGGTGTTCCACTGGCTGGGTACCCAGGGCATGCCCCGGCGGTTCGCGGACTACGGCCCGAACGACGGTTTCACCACCCTGAACACCGTCGCGACGGCGGGCTCGTTCCTGATGGGCCTGTCCACGCTGCCGCTGCTCTACAACCTGTGGTACTCGTACCGCAAGGGCCCGCTCGCCGCGGTCGACGACCCCTGGGGCTACTCCAACTCGCTGGAGTGGGCGACCTCCTGCCCGCCGCCCCGGCACAACTTCCGGTCGCTGCCGCGTATCCGCTCCGAGCGACCCGCGTTCGACCTGCACTACCCGGCGGTCGCCGGCAGGGCGGACTACCACGCCACACCGGAACTCGGTCAGGGAGCCGCGCGATGAAGGTAGAAGGCCTGATCTTCAACTTCTTCGGTGCGTTCGCGGGGGCGGTGGCTCTCGTCTACTGGTTCTGGGCGAAGGACCCGACCGGGACGGCCGCGCTCACGCTGTGCGCGGGGCTGGGCTTCCTCGTCGGGGGCTATCTGACCTTCACCGGCCGGCGGATCGGCATGCGTGCCCAGGACCTGCCGGACGCGGAGGTCGTCGACGGAGTCGGGGAGCTCGGGCACTTCACCCCGGGCAGCTACTACCCGTTCTTCCTCGCCGCGAGTGCCGCGGTGGCCGCGATGGGGCTCGCCTTCGGTATCTGGCTGACCATCCTCGGCGCGGTCCTGACGTTCACCTTCGCCGTCTGCCTGGTGATGGAGAACTTCTGGAACCCGCCGCTTCCCGAGGACTGACCGGCGGCCCGGACACAACAGGGGCTGTGGGCTTCAGGTGATCACCTGAAGCCCACAGCCCCTGAGTCGTTCCGGGCCCACCCGGTGGTGGTCGGGAGCGCGGGGCTCAGCCCCGGGCGGTGGCCGCGATCCGGCTGGCCTCGGCCCAGCGCCGTAGCGCCGTCGCGGCGGCACCCGAGTCGACGGCTTCGGCGGCCCGGCCGAACTGGGCCCCGAGCTGCTCGGCCAGCGGCGCGTCGGTGGGGCCGGCCACGGCGACCAGAGCGGCCGCGGCCGCGAGCAGCACGGCGTCGCGGACGGGCCCGGTCTCCCCGGCGAGCAGGGCCCGCGCCACGGACGCGTTGTAGGCCGTGTCCGCGCCGCGCAGCGCGGTCGCGTCCGGCTGCGCGAGGCCCAGGTCACGGGGGTCGAAACGCTCCGAACGCACCCGTGACCGGGCGGCCGTGCCGGTCCCGTCCGTGCCGGCCTCGGCCGAGGCCGGCGGCGCGCTGATGACCCACACGGTCGACGTGGTGGCCGTGGTGAGCTCGTCGAGGCCGTCGTCGCCGCGGAACACCAGGCCCCGGGTTCCCCGCGCGGCGAGCACGTCGGCGACGATCGGGGCCAGCCGCGCGTCGGCCACGCCGATCGTCTGGGCGCCCGGCCGCCCCGGGTTCGCCAGCGGGCCGAGGATGTTGAACGCGGTCTGCACCCCCAGCTCCTTGCGGGTGGTGCCGACGTGCCGCATCGCCGGGTGGAAGACCGGGGCGAAGCAGAAGGCGATCCCCGCGGCGGCCAGGCACGCCTCCACCCCGGCCGGCGGCAGGTCGATGACGACGCCGAGCTCGGCCAGCACGTCGGCCGACCCGCTGGCCGACGACGCCGCGCGGTTGCCGTGCTTGACCACGGTGGCCCCGGCGCCGGCCGCCACGATCGCGGCCATGGTCGACAGGTTCACCGTGTTGGAGCGGTCGCCGCCGGTTCCGCAGGTGTCGACCGCGGCGGCGCGCAGCTCGTCGCTGAGGGCGAGCGGCTCGGCGAAGCCGAGCATCGTGCGGACCAGCCCGCTGATCTCCTCGGCGGTCTCGCCCTTGGCCCGCAGCGCGACCACGAAGCCGGCGATCTGGGACGGCGTCGCCAGCCCGCCCATGATCTGCTCCATGGCCCACGCCGTCCGGTCGGCGGCCAGGGCCTGCCCGGAGATCAGGTCGGTGATCAGCTCCGGCCAGCTCTCGGCCGTGGCCCGCGGCCCCCCGGGCGCGCCGGGCGGCGTGCCCGGGGAGGAAACGGTCGTCGGGGCGGGGGAGGCTGCGGTCGTCGTCGCCCGCGGCTCCGAGGCGGTGCTCGTCATGAGGTGTCCGTATGCGTCGTTGTTCGCGATGCGTCGTTGTCCGCGTTGTCCGCGTTGCTCACGTCGGTCCGGTGGCCGGGCGCGACCGCGTCGTCGCGCCGGCCGAACGGGTCTGCTCGAACGGGTCTGTCAGTGCTGCCGGGTGTTGACCACCGGGCGCCGGACGGCGACCCCGCCGGCCCGCGCGCGCAGCAGCCCGACGACCGCGTCGGTCAGCTCGCCCGGGTCGATCGGGTGGCCGACCACCGCGTCCGCCTGCGACCAGGTGGCCAGCCAGCGGTCGTCGCGCCGGGCGACGAGCAGCAGCATGGGCGGGCAGTCGGCGACCTCGTTCTTGAGCTGGCGGGCCAGCCCCATGCCGCCGGAGGGGGTGGCCTCGGCGTCGAGGATGCAGAGGTCCGCCTCGCTGTGGTCGATGGCGTCGATCAGCGTCTCCGCGTCGGAGACCTCGACGAGCTCGAGCTCGTCGAGGTCGGGCGCGGGACGGCGCCCGAGCGCGGCCAGGACACGCTCTCGGACGTCGGCCTTGCTCGCGTACACGAGGACGGTGCTCATGGCGTCCACGGGCCTCTCGATGGGCGACCGCCATGGTCGGCGATCGGGAACGACTGCCGGTACCGGCACTGCGCGGGCACCGGTCCCCGTCGGGCGGCTCCGGGCGTCGCCGGAGTGGCCCGGCGCGTGGCGGCGGGTGTCGCACCGTCCCGGTATCCGCCCCGAAGGCTATCTGCTCGCCGCCCGCCGGTCGCGACGCCATCCGGCTTCCCGGCCTGGCCGGGCGGTGGGTACGGTCGTGCCGTTCGGGGGTGGACGTCGGTGGAGTTTGCCATCGGGTGGTGATGTACGCGATACTGAGACTCGTTCTCAATGTTTGCCCGAGCGCCGGTTCCGACCGTCGCCCGTTGCCACGGCACCCCGCCACCCGGCACCGGGACGCGGGACGAACGCCCCCGGGCGGCGCCGACCGATGACGGACGTGACCGATGGCGGAGCGGACCGAACTACGCCTGACCCCCCAGCGCACCCGTGTGCTGGAGGTGCTGAAGGCCGCCGATGATCATCCGACGGCGGCCGAGGTCTACGAGCGTGTGCGGCTCGCGGCCCCCGGGATCGGCAGCGCGACCGTCTACCGCGCCCTCGCGTTGCTCGTCGAGACCGGGCACGCCCTCGAGCTCAACCTCGGGGACGGCGCGGCAGCCAGGTACGACGCCAACACCAGCCGGCACGACCACGCCGTGTGCGAGCGGTGCGGCCGGGCCGCGGACATCGACCACCCCGTGCCGGACGGCATGGTGGCCGAGATCGCGCGCCGGTCCGGTTTCACGATCACCGGGTACGACCTGCAGTTCAGGGGCCTGTGCCCGGAGTGTCAGACCGCCGGCGAGGGTCATCGCCCGGTCCGGCGGTAGAGCCCGACACCATTACGCAGAAGGAGTTCCGTATGCCGAAGCTTGACGGCACCAAGACCCACGAGAACCTCAAGGAGGCGTTCGCCGGCGAGAGCCAGGCCAACCGTCGCTACCTGTACTTCGCCCGCCGCGCGGACATCGAGGGCCTGACCGACGCGGCCTCCCTGTTCCGCGACACCGCGGAGGGCGAGACCGGCCACGCGTTCGGGCACATGGACTTCCTCGCCGAGGTCGGCGACCCGGCGACGGGCGAGCCGGTCGGCAACACGTCGAAGAACCTGGCCAGCGCGGTGGCCGGCGAGACCTACGAGTTCACCGCGATGTACCCGGGCTTCGCGAAGACCGCCCGCGAGGAGGGCTTCGAGGAGATCGCCGAGTGGTTCTCGACGCTGGCCCGCGCCGAGAAGACCCACGCCGGTCGGTTCAAGAAGGCCCTCGACGCGGTGATCGCCGAGGAGACCGCCGACGCCTGAGTGGCGCGCGGAGCGGGCCCGGGGTCACCCGGGCCCGCCACCCGCCACCCGGGACGGCCAGACGCGTCCTCGCGACGGGGAAGGAGCCAGCACGATGGGGTCCAGCACGGTGGCGTTCACCGCCGCCGACATCACCACCGACCACACCGCCTACTCCGCGCAGCGGGTCCAGGCCCGGTCGAGGATGATCCCGATCCGCGCCGAGCGGCGCGTCCGGATCGGCGACATCCTGCTCTTCGAGTTCGAGAACGCCGAGACGCTGCGCCACCAGGTGCAGGAGATGGTCTACACCGAGCGGCTCACCACTCCCGGGGACGTCGCCCACGAGGTCGAGACCTACTCCCGGCTGCTGCCGTCCAGCCACTCCCTGACGGCCACGATGTTCATCGAGCTCACCCAGGTCGAGACCGTGCGCGAGGAGCTGGCCCGCCTGTCCGGCGTCCAGCGTCGGGTGGCGCTGGAGATCGGCGGAGTGACCGTGCCCGCCGTCGAGATCCCGGGCGTGGACGAGGACCCCGACCAGCCCAGCGAGACGGTGTCGGTGCACATGCTCCGGTTCCCGCTCACCGACGGGACCAGGGACGCCTTCCGCGACCCGGCGGTCACCGCGGAACTGGTGGTCGATCATCCCGCGTACAGCGACGCGACCCCCATCGTCGGCGCCGCCCGCCGGAGCCTGATCGCGGATCTCGCGCTGCCGAGCTGACCCGACGCGGGCCGGCTGTCCCGGGCCGGGCCTGTGTGGTCGGGCCCGGGTCCGTGCCCCGGAGCCGGGTACGCGCGGCCGGAGCCGGGTATGCGTGGCCACAGAAGGCACGCCTCCCGGATCGACAGGAGCCCGCTGTGACCGACGACGCCAACGAGGAGACCACCCGGGCGGGCGACGCCCTGCACCGGCTCGCGCACGACCAGGACGACACGGCCGCGCTGGGCGCGCTCGCCACCTCGGACGTCCTCGTTCCGGACGTCAGCGACCCGGCCAGGGACAACGGCGACGCCCGCGTGGTGCGACTGCCCGTCGCCGAGCAGCCCGACGGTCAGCAGTTCGTCCCCACCTTCACCTCGGAGCGGCGCCTCGTCGACGCGCTGCCGAGTGTCGGGCGCTACCGCCGGGTGCCACTGGCCGCGTTGCTGCGGACGTGGCCCGCCGGTGATCTCATGCTCGCCGTCGACCCCGGAACGGAGGAGGGGATCACCCTCCCCGCGGAGGGCGTCCGGGCGCTCGCCGCCCTCGCGGACTGAGCCGCCGAACGGTCACCACCCCGCGCGGACTGAGCCGTCCGGGCCACCCTCGGCGCGGCGCGGCGCCCCGGGTGAGGGACACAACAACAGGCGGATTCCCGGGTCGCCGCCGGGCGTGGCCGACGTCTCGTCAGGTACCAGAACCTGCGTGTTAGCAGGAGCTTCGTGGTCGTGGAGCAAAATTTCCGGCCGCGCCGGGAGGCGATCCGGGCGTCGTCGACGCCGTGTAGTCCTACCGATTGTCGAACCTACGGTGGCGCGTGCGGCGTCACATGCCAGAATGACCGTCGTGGCCTCAGCCCCTGTCCTCGAGAAGGCTCCTCCAGCGCACCCGGCGGCCAACCGTCCCTCGATGGTCTCGGTCGGCACAGTGGTGTGGCTGTCGTCGGAGCTGATGTTCTTCGCGGCCCTGTTCGCGATGTACTACACGATCCGCTCGGTCAACAGCGGCAACTGGCCGCCGGTCACCGGTGACCCCGCCGGGTCCGAGATCGGTCCCGTGCACCTGCACGTCGCCTACGCGCTGTTCTTCACGGTGATCCTGGTCCTGTCCAGTGTGACCTGCCAGCTCGGGGTGTTCGCCGCGGAGCGCGGCGACGTCATCGGTCTGCGCCGCTGGTACCTGATCTCGCTGCTGATGGGGCTTGTCTTCGTCGGTGGCCAGGCCTGGGAGTACTTCAAGGAGAACGAGTTCACCCTGGCGTCGCACGGCTACGGGTCGGTGTACTACCTGACCACCGGCTTCCACGGGTTGCATGTGATCGGCGGGCTGGTCGCCTTCGTTCTGGTGCTGGCCAGGTCGACCTACGGGCGGTTCACGCCTGAGAAGGCGACGTCAGCGATCGTCGTGTCGTACTACTGGCACTTCGTCGACGTCGTCTGGATCGCCCTGTTCGCCACCATCTACCTCCTCCAGTGAGCGACATGACCACATCCAAGGCATCCGGAGCCGCGGCGTCCCCGACCTCGTCCGCGGGCGAGGCCGGCAGACCCCGGCTCATCTCGGTGAGGAACGCCGGGCGATCCCGGTCGACCTCCGCGCGCCGCCGACGGCGGTCGTCGTCCATCGTTCTTCTCCTCGGCCTGCTGGCGACGGGGGTGATGTGGACGGTGCTCGCTCCCGGCGGCAACGCGACGGAGACGCCGGACGCCAACGAGGCCGTGCGCCAGGGCCGCGCCCTGTTCCTGCAGGGCTGCGCGACCTGCCACGGGCTGAACGCCCAGGGCTCGACCGAGGGCCCGAGCCTGGTCGGCGTCGGCGCGGCCGCGGTGGACTTCCAGATGTCCACCGGCCGCATGCCGCTCGCCGCCCCGGCGGCCCAGGCCGACCGCAAGCCCCCGTCGTACTCGGAGACCCAGATCGACCAGGTCGCGGCCTACGTCCAGACCCTGGGCGGCGGCACGCAGGTGCCCGAGCTGACGGACGCGGATCTCAACGACGCCGACCTCGCCGAGGGCGGTGAGCTCTTCCTCGCGAACTGCGCCCAGTGCCACCAGGCCGCCGGCGCGGGCGCCCCGCTCACCTACGGCAAGTTCGCGCCGTCGCTGAGCCAGGCCACGCCCGAGCAGGTCGTCGAGGCGATGCGGACCGGCCCGGAGTCGATGCCGGTGTTCGGCCCCGGTCAGATCAACGACGACGAGGCCGTCGCGGTCGCCGCGTACGTCCGGCACCTGCAGGACACCCCGTCGCCCGGCGGTTCCTCGATCGGTAAGTACGGACCGGTCCCCGAAGGCCTGGTCGCGTGGGTCATAGGCATCGGCGCGCTGCTCGGCGTCTGCCTCTGGATCGGAGCGAGGCAGAAGCTGTGAGCGCCAACCAGGGCCCGACCGGGCCGGAGTCCGCGGACGGCGGCGAACTGCCACCGGACTCGCCGCAGCGGCGCATGCACTACGCCGGCTATCAGGGAGAGCCGGCCGACAAATCAGACCAGGACTCGATGAGCAGCATCTTCAACAGGACCAAGCACCCGGTCGACACGGCCGGGCACGCCAAGGACGGCGCCGACCCCAGGGTGGCCGGTGGCCCCGACGTCCCCGACGCGGGGCACGACGGGCCCGAGGTGCTCGGCACGCCCCCGCACCAGACCGACTCCTCCCGGACCCCGGAGACGACGGTCATGCGCTCGGGCGGGACGTCGACCCTGACCGCCCAGGGCGCGGGCGGCGGTGCCGGCGGGGGAGTCACCCCCCGGGCCCCGCACTCCGCGGAGTACGACCGGCGGGCCTCCCGGCGCGCCGAGCGGCTCATCGCCTTCTGGTTCCTGATCTCGGTCGTCGGCACGGTGGGCTTCATCGTCACCAACTTCGTCGGCGACAAGCACAAGCAGTACTACACCCCGGCGATGGGCAGCGCCCTCGGCCTGGCCGTCGGCGGCCTCGGCATCGGCATGATCCTCTGGGCCAAGCGCCTGATGCCGCACGAGCAGGCGGTGCAGGAGCGGCACGAGTTCACCTCCGCGCCGGAGGAGATCGCCGTCACCGAGGAGGAGGTCGCCCTCGGCTTCGCCGACACCGGCCTCGCCAGGTACCCGCTGCTTCGGCGCAGCCTCCTGGGCGCCGGAACGGTCCTCGGTGGCCTGCTCGTGATCCCGTTGCTGAACCTGACCAACAGCAAGCCCGGCAAGAAGCTCGACCACACCCACTGGGTCAAGGGCGCTCGGCTGGTCAACCTGCAGGGCCGGTACGTCAAGATCGGTGACGTCGCGATCGGCGGCATCGAGACGGTGCTGCCGGCGGTGCCGGTCAAGGAGTCCGACGGCAGCATCTCCTACGAGCCCAAGCTGGACGTCCACAGCAAGGCCGACAGCACGACGATCCTCATCCGGCTCGAGCCCGGCATCAACAAGCCGCGCGAGGGCCGCGAGGACTGGGCCGTGGACGGTCACGTCGCCTACTCGAAGATCTGCACGCACGCCGGCTGCCCGGTCAGCCTGTACGAGCAGCAGACGCACCACCTGCTCTGCCCCTGCCACCAGTCGGTGTTCGACGTGCCTGACGGGTGCCGGGCGATCTTCGGGCCGGCCAGCCGTTCGCTGCCGCAGCTCGCCATCGCGGTGGATGACGAGGGCTACTTCATCGCCCGTGACGGGGACTACACCGAGCCCGTCGGCGCCGCGTTCTGGGAGCGCTCATGACCGCCGAACCCGCCTCCGTGACCACTCCGAAGTTCCAGAAGCGGCCGACGCCGGCGCGCAAGGCGAACCGGGCGATCGACGAACGGTTCGGGACGCAGGCGGCCATCCGCCGCAACCTGAACAAGGTCTTCCCGGACCACTGGTCGTTCATGATCGGTGAGATCGCGCTCTACAGCTTCGTCATCCTGCTGCTGACCGGGATCTACCTGACGCTGTTCTTCGACCCGTCGAACGTCGAGGTCATCTACAACGGCTCGTACGTGCCGCTCAAGGGCGTCGAGATGAGCCGGGCCTATGCGTCGACGCTGGACATCAGCTTCGACACCCGGGCCGGCCTGGTGTTCCGCCAGATCCACCACTGGGCGGCGCTGATCTTCGTCGCGTCGATCGTGGTGCACCTGCTGCGGGTGTTCTTCACCGGTGCCTACCGCAAGCCCCGCGAGGTCAACTGGCTGATCGGCATCGGCCTGCTGATGCTGGGCCTGGTCGAGGGCTTCGCCGGCTACTCGCTGCCCGACGACCTGCTCTCCGGCACCGGCCTGCGGATCGCGGCGTCGATCGCCCAGTCCATCCCGATCATCGGGACCTGGGCGTCGTTCCTGGTGTTCAACGGCGAGTTCCCGGGTGAGAACTTCATCCCGCGGCTCTACGTCGTGCACATCCTGCTCGTGCCGGGCGTGCTGCTCGCGCTGATCGGAGCCCACCTGGGCATCCTGTGGCACCAGAAGCACACCGACTTCCCCGGCCCGGGCAAGACCGAGCACAACGTGATCGGCCACCGGGTGTTCCCGGTGTTCGCGGTGAAGTCCGGCGGCTTCTTCATGCTGACCTTCGCGGTGCTCGCGCTGCTGGGCGGCCTCGCCCAGATCAACCCGATCTGGACGTTCGGCCCCTACGACCCGGCCAAGGTCAGCTCGGCGTCCCAGCCCGACTGGTACATCGGCTTCCTGGACGGCTCCACCCGGCTCATGCCGCCGTGGGAGTTCCGCGGCCTCGGGCACACCATCCCGCCGCTGCTGTGGCCGACGGCGGTCCTGCCGGGCGTGCTGTTCACGCTGCTGGCGGTCTACCCGTTCCTGGAGGCGAAGTTCACCGGGGACAAGGCGTCGCACAACCTGCTGCAGCGCCCGCGGGAGGCACCGACCCGCACGGCGCTCGGCGCGATGAGCATCAGCTTCTACCTGGTGCTGTGGATCTCCGGTGGGAACGACATCATCGCCCACACCTTCAGCATCTCGCTGAACGCGATGACGTGGGCGGGCCGGGTCGGGCTGATCGTCGTGCCGCCGATCGCCTACGTGGTCACCAAGAAGCTCTGCATCCACCTCAACGAGCGGGACGCGGAGATCACCGCGCACGGCATCGAGACGGGCATCATCCGTCAGCTGCCCAACGGCGAGTTCGTCGAGGACCACCGGCCCAAGCCGCCGGCGGTGCCCGACTACCCGGTCGTGCCGAACGACCGGTTCGCGCTCACGGCCGGTGACGGCCACGGGAACGGCCAGCACGGCACGGGCCTCGTGCGCCGGGCCGGCAAGGCCGTCGGCGGGTTCTTCACCGAGGAGTCCGAGAAGCCGGCGGACGGCGAGGGCGCCGGTTCGACGGTCGGCGGCGGTCAGACCAAGCACTGACCCGCCGCGAGCCCCCCGGACCCGGCCGCCGGGCCCGGGGCGGGCGCCCGCAGGCACACTCGAGGACAGGCACGCTGAAGCACCGAGGGGCCGTTTCCGTCATCGACGGGGGCGGCCCCTGGTGGTTTGGCCGGTCCGGCGGTCCGACCCGCCGTCCGAACCGCTGCCGGAGTGGACGTCGGAGCGGACGTCGAAGCGCCGCGCCGCGCGGATCGCGCCGTGGGCGGGCCAGCTCCACTCGCCGTCCAGCCGGACCAGGCGCACGCCGGGCCCGGTCAGCCACCGGCCGATCCGCTCGGTCTCCTCGACCGAGGCGCACGGGGTGGGGCCGGGCAGCGGCCGGACGGTCTCCGCGCTGGCGACCACGGCGTCGACCCAGGGCCTCGGGTCGATCCCGCGCGGCACCGAGGCCGCGGAGACCAGCCGGCCGCGGCGGACGACGGTGAGATCCCACCCGGCGTCGGCGGTCGGCGCCGCGGCGACCAGCTCGTCGACGCCGGTCAGGGCGGTCAGCCGTTGCATGCGCGCGACGGCCCGCACATAGGCCGCGAGCCGGTCACGGACCCCGGCGGCCTCCTCGTAGCGCTGGTCGGCGGACAGCCGGGCGATGCGCCCCTCCAGCACGTCCAGGACGGGCCGCGGGTCGGCGGTCATCGCGCCGCGTGCCGCGGCGACGTGCCGGCCGTACTCGGCGACCCCCTCCCGGCCGTCGCACGGCGCCCCGCAGCGCCCCAGCTCGGCCAGCGCGCACGCGGTCGTCGGGCGGCGTGGCGAGAGCCGGGTCGAGCACTGGCGCAGCGGGATCGCCTCCAGCAGCGCCGTGGCCGCCGACTCGGCCGCGGCCGCGCTGCCGAAGGGCCCCAGCGACGTCACACCGTCGCCGACCGAGCGGACCCGGGAGAGCCGGGGGAACGGCTCGTCGGTGAGCCGTAGGTAGACGGCCCGCTCGGGGAAGCGGGAGCGGCGGTTGTACGGCGGCTTGTACTCGGCGATCAGCCGCAGTTCGCGCACCTCGGCCTCGAGCGCGTGCGCGCACTCGATCGCGTCGACCCGCTCGGCGATCGCGACCATCTCCGCCATCCGGCTCCGGGGCTCGCTGGCGGTGAAGTAATTACGCACCCGCGAGCGGATCGACCGGGACGTGCCGACGTACAGCGGGCGCCCGGTGCCGTCGCGGAACACGTAGACGCCGGGGCCGGTGGGCAGGTCGTCAGCGAGGTGCCGCTTGCGCCGCTGGGCGGGGGAGACCCGCGCGCTGTACGCGTGCAGGTCCTCGATCGTGGTGACGCCGAGGTTGCCCAGCCGCCCGAACAGCCCGTGCAGGACGTCGACCGTCGCCCGGGCGTCGGCCAGCGCCCGGTGGTTCGGCTGGGTCGCGCTGCCGAAGAGGGCGGCCAGGGAGGACAGCCGGCAGTCGCGGGTCTCGTCGCGGCTGATGACGCGGCGCGCGATCCGCACCGTGTCGAGGTGCTCCCAGGCCGGAGCGGGGTAGCCGCACGCCGTGGCGGCGGCGCGCAGGAAGCCGAGGTCGAACGGGGCGTTGTGGGCCACCAGCACCGCCCCCCGGGCGAACTCCAGGAACGTGGGCACGACCTCGCCGATGCTCGGGGCGGTGGCGACCATGGCGTCGGTGATGCCGGTGAGCACGGAGATGAAGGCCGGGATGGGCGCCGACGGCCGGACCAGGCTCGACATCTCACCGAGGATCCGGCCGCCCCGCACCCGCACGGCGCCGATCTCGGTGATCTCACTCGTGGCCGGGGAACCGCCGGTGGTCTCCAGGTCGACGACGACGAAGGTCAGGTCCGACAGCGGCCGGCCGAGCTCCGCCAGGCTGGCCTGACGCGGCACGCCGCCGGACGGCACGGGGACTGGGCACACGGCGACACCCTAGGCCGTGGGTACGACAGGACTCCGCCGCCCCCGGCCCGGCCGCGTGCTTCAGGCGAACGGCCGGGCGAAGGCGGTCGGCCCGGCGTTCATCACCCGGAACTCGTTGCCCTCGGGGTCGCGCAGCACGAAACCGGTCTCCCCGTCGGCCTCGTACCGGGCGAGCTGGCGCGCGCCCAGCGACGACAGCCAGCCGATCACCCGCTCCGCGTCGACGGCGTACAGCTCCAGGTGCAGGCGGTTACCCGTCTCGTCCGCGGCGTCCTGCTCCGGTTCCGGACGGCGGCCGGCCCGGCGCGCGGCCCACCGTTGTGGTCTTTGCCCGCCGCGGGCGGCCCGTGGCTCGGGCCGCCGCCGGAGCAGCAGCTTGGGCCCGGCACCGGCGGGATGGCGCAGGACAGCCGAGTCGCCGCCCTGCTCGGACACCTCGTAACCGAGTGCGTTGGACCAGAACCGGACCATCGTGTCCACATCGGTGCAGTCGACGCTGATACGGGCGACCCTGATGCCGTTCGTCTCAAACCACGCCACCCGGAGCATCATTCCGTATGGCCAGGTTTGTTGGCGCACCGGAGTGCTGTCGGCGTGTCCTTCTGGACCTCTTTGCGGATTGCGTTTCCCGTTAGTCGCTATTGCCCGCTATCGTATGGTTCTGAGTGTGATAATGCCGCTCGCGGCCGGCCACGATCCCAGCGCGTGACCTCAGCCCGCGACGGGCTGTGACGTCGGCGATGAGACCGGCCATGAGGCGGGCAGCGATCGGGCGCGTCCAGCTTGGCTGGTGGTCCTTCCGGTGCCCGGCGGGCGGAGCGGTGCCGCCCGGGCGATCTCGGTAGGGTCCGGCCATGGCCAGTGTCTTCACCCGGATCATCAACGGCGAGCTCCCGGGCCGCATCGTCTACTCGGACGAGTCGGCGGTGGCGTTCCTCTCCATCGCGCCGGTCCGCCCCGGGCACACGCTCGTCGTGCCGCGCCTGGAGATCGACCACTGGATCGATCTGCCCGACGAGACGGTGCGCGCGGTCTGGGGTGCCGCGGCCGTCGTCGGCCGGGCGATCGACACGGTGTTCAGGCCGCGGCGGGTCGCGGCGATGCTCGCCGGGATGGAGGTGCCGCACGCCCACATCCATCTGTTCCCGATCGACTCGGAGTCGCAGATGAGTTTCGCGCTCGCCGACGCCGATCCCGATCCGGCGATGATGGACGACGTCGCGGAGCGCCTTCGGGCGGCCCTGGCGGAGCCACGCCGGGTCTGACCCGGCCACGATCGGGCCCTGCCGCGGGTGGGCCGCCGAGGCCCCGTCCGGGCCCGTTCCAGCGCTGGAACGGGCCCGGACGGGGCCCCTGCCGGGTCAGAACTGGAACTTGGCAGGCTGCGTCGCGAACAGCGGTTCCCAGGACAGCACGTGATGACCTGGCGGGGCGTCGATGACCACGTTGCCGCGCACCTTCTGCCCGGCCTTCAGATCGAGGGTGAACAGCTTCGGCTCGACCGTGGTGAAGGAGCCGTCGTAGCGGCTGCCGTCCGAGGTCTGGACGTAGAAGTCGTCCGGTGACGCCGACGTCTCGCCGCGGACGACCTCGACGGTCACGTTCAGGATGTAGTTGGCGCCCTGCACCGGCGGATCGGAGTAGTCGGCGGCCGGGCCGGTGGTGCTGCAGATGCTGTTCAGCGTCACCTTGGCCTCGAAGTCGCTGACCGACGAGCTCGCGGTCCCGACCACCGTGCCCGTCCCGCCCAGGGTCAGGGCGCCGGCGGGCGGCGCGCCCTGCGGCACGACCGGCGTGCATCCGGCGGGACCGGACGGCTGCTGCGGGGCCGTCGTGGCGCCCGGGACGGCGGGTGCCGTCAGGGTGGGCACCGTGCCTGGTCCGAGGTTCGTGACCGCCGGCGGTGTGGCCGTCGGATTCGAGCCGTCGCCACCGCCGACCGCGAGGGCGATCACCACTCCCAGGACGATGACCGCGACGACGGCCACCGGAATGATGATCATCGCTGGATTCCGGCGGGGCCGGCCCGGGGGCGGGCCGCCGGGCTGCGGCCAGTTGCCCTGTTGCTGGGGGAATCCCTGCTGGTAACCGGGCTGCTGGTAGCCCTGCTGGTAGCCCTGCTGCTGGTAGTCGGCCGGCTGCTGGTAGCCCTGCTGGTAGCCCGCCTGCTGGTAGTCGGCGGGGGGCTGCTGGTAGCCCTGCTGCTGGTAGTCGGCCGGCTGCTGGTAGCCCTGCTGGTACTGGCCCGGCGTGCCGCCCTGCTGATAGCCGGCGGGCTGCTGCCATCCGGTGCCGGACTGACCTGGCTGACCCCACGGAGTGTCGGTGCCCTGCTGGGGCCACTGCTGCTGTCCCGCCCCGGGCCACGAGCCGTCCGGGTTGGGCCCGCCGGCCGGCGGCGTGCCCCAGCCGCCGCCCACCCCGCCGCCGGGCGTGGTGGACGGCCATCCGCCGCCCTCCCGCCCCGGTGTACCGGTGCCCCACTGCGGCACGGGCGCCGGCGGCGTGGTGGACGGCGCGCCGCCCTGGCCCGAGCCGGCAGCGCCGGGATTACCGGGACTCCCGGGCGCCGCACCCGCCTGGCCGCCGGCATCGGGTGGCTGTTGCCACGAGGTGTTGGGGGCCCTCCAGGTCTCCTGGTTCTCCGGACCGGGGGAGGGCTGGCCAGGAGGGGTCTGGTCGGTCAACGGGTGTCCTCTCGACGGCCATTGCCGTGTTTCTCACGAAGCGGAGTAAGGGTGACGGACACGGCGAGGCTACATAAGCCGGATATCACATGACACAATGGCCGGCTGGGTCGGGAAATGCGGTAGGTACGCCGGTGCCCGTGGTGTCCCGGGCCCCGCCGTCGTGTCCCGGGCCCGCGCCGCTGTGTCCCGCGGCCGGGCGGCGCCGGGTCCGGTGGTCGGGGCGGCGCGGTGCGCGCCCGTTCGAGGCGGGCTGGGCACGGATTAACCGATGGTGTCCGAAGAGGTCCCGGCGGTCGACCGATACCCTGGACCGTCGCTGTCGTCGTTCGCTCCGGAGTCCCCCGTGCCAGTGGTAATGCCCCGACCACTCGGCCGGTCACGGGGAGTCGGCATCCGCACCCCCGCCGGCCAGGCCGGGCCCGCCACATGAACGAGACGCTGCCCGTGGACGTGCGGGCCCAGGTCGTGGCCTACGCCGCCGAGACCCTGGCCGACATCGCCGAGACGGTCGTCCCGCCGAGCCTGGTCGCCGTGCGCCGGTTCAAGCCGTCCCGCCGCGCGCGGCTGGGCGCCGTCCCGCTGGCGGCCGCGATCGAGCATGACGCGCAGTTCCGCGGCAGGGTGGCCGAATGGGTGCGTCGCACCTACCCCGACCTGGTCACCGCGATCACCGGCGAGGGCGGCCCGCCGCCGGCCGCCCCGCCCGCGCAGGTCGCGGCGGTCGCCTACATCCTGCGGCTCCCCGACTGGGAGGAGTTCGTCGAGGAGGCGGCCCGCTCGTCCGAGCAGGCGGTCTCCTCCGCGCGGCTCGTCGACGCCGAGCGCGAGATCGACCGCCTGCACCAGCAGGTGGAGGCCGTCCGCCGGCTCGCCCGGACCGAGCAGGACCAACTGCGCGGCCAGCTCGACCAGGCCCGGGCCGAGGCGGAGGAGGCCCGCCGCCGGCTGCGGTCCTCCGCGGACCGGGTCCGGCGTGCCGAGCTCGCCGCCCGGGAGGTGAGCGTGGCCGCCGAGACCGCCCGGGACGCCGCGCTGGCCGCGGCCCGGGAGAGCGAGGCCGAGGTCCGGCGGCTGCGCGCGCGGGTCGGCGACCTCGAGACCGCCGCCTCCGTGACCCGCCGTGACACCCGCGAGTCCCGCGGCCTCGACGAGGCGCGGCTGCGGGTGCTGCTCGACACGCTGATGGCCGCGGCGAACGGGGTCCGGCGGGAGCTGGCGCTGCCGACCACCGTCGCGCGCCCCGCCGACCTGGTCGGCCGCTCCGACAGCGGACCGGCCTTCGACCCGTTCTCCGCGGTCGGCGGCCGCGGGCGCTCCGCCGACGATCCGGCCATCATCGACGACGTCCTCGCCATCCCCGGCCTGCATCTGATCATCGACGGCTACAACGTCACCAAACGCGGCTACGGGACCCTGACCCTCCAGGCCCAGCGGGCCCGCCTGCTGGCCGGGCTGGGAGCCCTGGCCGGCCGCTCCCTCGACACCGAGGTCACCGTCGTCTTCGACGCGACGGCGGTGGTGGCCCGGCCGGTCGGGGTCGCGATGCCCCGCGGCGTGCGGGTCGTCTTCAGCCAGGCCGGCGAGCTGGCCGACGACGAGATCGGACGTCTCGTGCGCGCGGAGCCCGTCGGCCGACCGGTCGCCGTCGTGACCTCCGACCGCGAGGTGGCGGAGAACTGCGCCTCCCAGGGCGCCCGCACCGTCCCCTCGGACGCCCTCCTGGCCCGCCTCGACCGCTAGCCCCGCCCGTTCCCCGCACGCGGGCGTCGGGAACTGTCGGACCCCTCACCTAGCGTCGTCCGCGTCGAACTGGTGTCCGGTTCCGCGGTGATCGACAGGGCTCGGCGATCGGCCGGGTGCGGGGAAAGGTCAGGCGGAGCCGGGCGGCGAGCCGAGAGGTGAGCATGATGCTGATCGACTGTGATGCGTGCGCCGTGCGGGGCGTCGCGTGCGGGGACTGCGTGGTGACCGTCCTGCTGGCCCCGCCGTCCACCGGCGTGGAGTGGGACGAGGACGAGCGCCGCGCCCTGGCCGCGCTCGCCGACGCCGGGCTCATTCCGCGGTTGCGTCTCGCCCCCGGCGGGCGGCCGACCGGCCCGGAGCCGCCGCGGCCCCTGCCGCGCCGCCGCGCCGGCTGACCCCCGCCCGGGGCGGCGCCGTTCCGTGGTCGGTGGGTGCCGGGGGCGTGCCCGGGGCACGCGCGGCGCGGCCGGTTCCGGGGGAGGAGCAGCGCTCTGTGTGCGGGCGGAGGCGCTGAGCTGGCGCGTACCTGGTCGGAGGCGTCCCACCTGCGTCCTGACGGAGGTGATGCGGGAGCATGGCGGCGTGCGGGTGCTCGCTGTGACCAATGATTTCCCTCCGCGGCCCGGTGGCATCCAGGCGTATGTGCACAATTTCGCCTCGCGGTTGCCCGACGACGAGATCGTGGTGTATGCCCCTGCCTGGCGGGGGGCCGCCGAGTTCGACGCGGCGCAGCGGTTCCCGGTGGTGCGCCACCCGACGTCGCTGATGCTGCCCACGCCGGACGTCTTCCGCCGCGCGCGGGAGATCGCCCGGTCGGAGAAGTGCGACACGCTGTGGTTCGGCGCTGCGGCCCCGCTGGGCCTGCTCGGGGCGCGGCTACGCCGGGATCTCGACGCCCGCCGGGTGCTGGCCAGCACCCACGGCCACGAGGTGGGCTGGGCCGCGTTGCCCGGTGCCCGGCAGCTGCTGCGGCGCATCGGGTCCACCACCGACGTGATCACCTATCTCACCGACTACACCCGCGGCCGCCTCGGCCCGGCCTTCGGGCCGCATCCGGACCTGGCCCGGCTGCCCAGTGGTGTCGACCCGACCCTGTTCCGGCCGGGGGAGGGCCGGGACGAGACCCGTGGTCGCTACGGGCTGGGCGGCCGTCCGGTGGTGGTCTGCGTGAGCCGGCTGGTCCCGCGCAAAGGGCAGGACATGCTGATCCGGGCGTTGCCGGCGTTGCGCCGGCGGATCCCGGGCACCGCGCTGCTGCTCGTCGGCGGTGGGCCTTACCGGCAGGAGCTCACCCGCCTCGCCCGGGAGAACGACGTCGCCGAGCACGTGGTGTTCACCGGGTCGGTGCCGTGGGCGGAGCTGCCAGCCCACTACGCGGCGGGGGACGTCTTCGCCATGCCGTGCCGCAACCGGCGCGCCGGGCTCGAGGTCGAGGGCCTCGGCATCGTCTTCCTCGAGGCCTCGGCGACCGGGCTGCCGGTGGTCGCCGGGCGCAGCGGGGGAGCCCCCGACGCGGTCCTCGACCAGCGGACGGGGGTGGTCGTGGACGGCCGCGACCCGCGCGCGCTGACCCGGGCCGTCGGCGATCTGCTGGCCGATCCGGACCGCGCCCGCTCGATGGGGACCGCCGGGCGGGCGTGGGTCGAGCTCCGCTGGCGCTGGGACGTCCTGGCCGCTGACCTGCGCGACCTGCTGCTCGCCTGACGGAAGCCGGCTGCGCGCCGGCACGTCCACGTGCCTCCTGGCCTCCCGCCCCGGCGGCCCGGGATCAGGAGGCGGCCCGGGCCCCCGCGTAGATGGTCTCCACAACTGCCGCGTGGCGTTCCAGAACGAGGTTGCGCTTCACCTTCAGGCTCGGGGTGAGCTCGCCGCCGGCGACGGTGAAGTCGTTCGGCAGGATCACGAACTTCTTGATCGACTCGGCGTGCGAGACGGTGGCGTTCGCCGCGTCCACGGCCTTCTGGACCTCGGCGAGCAGTTCCGGGTCGGTGGCGAGGTCGCCGGGGGTCACTGTCGAGGGGTGCCCGTGGGCGTCGCGCCAGGAGGCGAAGGCGTCCGGGTCGAGGGTGATCAGGGCGGCGATGAACGGCCGCTGGTCGCCGATCAGCATCGCCTGGCTGATCAGCGGGTTGTCCTGGATCCGGTGCTCGAGCGGTGCCGGCGCGATGTTCTTGCCGCCCGCGGTGACGAGCAGCTCCTTCTTCCGGCCGGTGATGCGCAGGTGCCCAGTCTCGTCGAGGGAGCCCAGGTCGCCGGACCGCAGGAAGCCGTCGGCGTCGATCGCCTCCTTGGCCGCCGTCTCGTTGTTGCGGTAGCCGCTGAGGACCAGGTCGCCGCGGATGAGGATCTCGCCGTCGTCGGCGATGCGGACCGTCACGCCGGGCAGCGGCAGGCCGACCGTGCCGATCTTCAGGGTGTCCGGCCGGTTCACCGTCGCGGCCGCGGTGGACTCGGTGAGCCCGTACCCCTCGAGGATCACCAGCCCGATGCCTCGGTAGAAGTGGCAGAGCCGGGAGCCCAGCGGCGCGCCGCCGCTGATGCAGTGGTCGACCTGGCCACCCATCGCGGCCCGCAGCCTGCCGTAGACGAGGCGGTCGAACAGCGCGTACCGGGCGCGCAGCCACAGGCCGGGCCCGCCGTGGTCGAGCGCCTCGCTGTAGGCGATGGCGGTGGCCTCGGCGGCGTCGAAGATCCGGCCCTTGCCCTCGGCGTGCGCCTTCGCCCGGGCGCCGGCGTGCACCTTCTCGAAGACCCGCGGGACGGCGAGCAGGAAACTCGGGTGGACCTGCGCCAGGTCCGCCAGCAGCGTGGTGGTGTCCGGCGCGTAGGCGATGCAGCGCCCGCTGTTGATGATGGTGCACTGCATCGTCCGCGCCAGCACGTGGGCCAGCGGCAGGATCATCAGCGTGGACGCGTCCTCGGTGAACACCTCCGGCATGGTCGCCGCGGAGCTCATCGCGTTGAACAGCAGCGCGCGGTGGGCGAGCTCGCAGCCCTTCGGTCGTCCGGTGGTGCCGGAGGTGTAGATGATCGTGGCGATGCTGGCCGCGGTCACGCCGGCCCGTGCGGCGGCGAGGTCCTCCGCGCTGACACCGGCGGCGGCCCCGGCCTCGGCCAGGGTGGCGAGCGCGCCGCCGTCCAGGACGAGGACCTCATGCAGGGTGGGAAGCTGGTCGCTCACCGTGGCGACGAGGGCGGCGTTGGCGTCGGACTCGACGACGGCGAGAACGGCCTCCGAGTCCGACACGATCCACTCGATCTGGCTGGCGCTGGACGTCTCGTAGATCGGCACGGTGACCGCGCCGGCGACCCAGATCGCGTAGTCGACGACCGTCCACTCGTAGCGCGTGCGGCTCATGATCGCGACCCGGTCCCCAGGCCGCACGCCGCGGGCGGCGAGGCCGGCGGCCGTGCTCACCACCAGGTCGCGGAACTCCCGCGCGGTCACGTCGGCGAACTGGCCACCCGACTTGTGGCGGACGATGACCTTCTCGGGAATCCGTGACGCGTTGGCGAACACGGCATCGCTGAGAGTCATGTCATCCGCCACGGTGACTCGGGCGGGAGAGGTGTACTCGCGCACGGGAACTCCTTGGCTGGCGGCGGGCCGTTCCGGGTGGCGTGCCGTGTGGCACTGGGTCACGCTGTCCTGGCGCCGCGTGACACCGGGCCTGCGTGACACTGGACCATGAGTGGCGCTGGACCTGAGTGGAACCGGACCTGGGGGCACTGACGGGAGGGCGGTCGGTGATCGGAGAGCGGTTGGTCAAGTGACGTTAGCCTGTGAGCGCGGCCACGGCGAGCCGTCCGGGCCCGGCTGTTCTCGGTGCCGCGGCATCGACCCGCCTGTGCGCTTTCGGGTGCGGGTGCTGTGGAGGAGACCCAACTCGCCCTAAGCTCTCTGACGTGCGAGTGCATGTGGTGAGCGACGTTCACGGACGGTCGGACGCGCTCCCGGGCGCCGCCGCGGGTGCCGACGCCTTCGTCTGCCTCGGCGACCTGATCCTGTTCATCGACTACTTCGACCACGGCCGCGGGATCATGGGCGACCTGTTCGGCGCGGAGGCTGTCGGCCGCATGATCGAACTGCGCACCGAGCAGCGCTTCGACGAGGCCCGGGAGTGGTCCAGGAAGCTCTGGGCGAGCGTCGAGGGCGACCGCGCCGACATCGTCGAGGCGGCGATCCGGCGGCAGTACGCGGCCATGTTCGCCGCGTTCCCGACGCCGACGTACCTCACCTACGGCAACGTGGACCTCCCCCACCTCTACCCCGACTTCCTGCGGGACGGGATCACCCTCCTCGACGGCCAGACCGTCGACATCGGCGGGCTGACGTTCGGTTTCGTCGGTGGTGGGCTGCGCACGCCGATGAACACCCCGTACGAGATCGACGACGAGACCTACGCGGCGAAGGTGGCCGCGGTCGGCGCGGTCGACGTCCTGTGCTGCCACATCCCGCCGCACGTCCCGGAGCTGGTCTACGACACGCAGGCCCGCCGGTTCGAGCGCGGCAGCGTCGCGGTGCTGGAGGCCATCCACGAGACACAGCCGCGGTACGTGCTGTTCGGTCATGTGCACCAGCCCCTGGTCGCCGAGCTCGAGATCGGCGCGACCCGATGTGTCAACGTCGGTCACTTCAACGCGCGGGGCGCGCCGTACGTCCTCGAGTGGTAGGGCACCCGGCACCGCGCCCGGGTTCCGGTAGCCTCAACGATCGATCGGGTAATCGTCCGGCGGCCCGGGACGTGGGTCCGCCGAACGGGTCCGCCGAACGGCTCGTCGAGACGGGCCGGCGGCCCGGCCCGGACGGGGCCGGCGGGTCCGACCAGGCCCCGCCGGGGCAATGAGATGTGGAGGTGCTGGCGGCTATGGCGGACCACGCGCAGTCGTCGATCGTCATCGAGGCCCGGCCGGCCGTCATCATGGGGGCCATCGCCGACATCGCCGCCTACCCGACCTGGGTCGGTCAGATCGAGCAGGCCGAGATCCTCGAGGTCGGGCCGGACGGCCGCCCGCGGCAGGCACGGTTCCGGATCAATGCCGTCGTGGTGAAGGACGAGTTCGTCAACGAGTACACCTGGAAGGGCGACGAGCACGTCAGCTGGAGCCTTGTCTCCGGTGAGGCGATGTCCACCCAGGACGGTTCCTACACGCTGCGTGATCTCGGTGACGGCCGTACCGAGGTGACCTACGACCTCACCGTCGAACTCAAGATCAAGATTCCCGGCCTGCTTCGCCGGAAGGTGCAGGGCGGCATCGTCGACGCGGCGCTCAAGGACCTCAGGAAGCACGTCGAGAAGCTCACCGAGAGCTGACCATCCGGTGCGATGTGTGCTCCTGACGGGCAAGGGTGGTGGTGGGACCACCACCGTGGCGGCGGCGACGGCGACCCTCGCGGCCCAGCGCGGCCACCGGACGCTCGTGGTCTGCACCGACCCGGCGGCGGGCCTGGCCGGCATCCTCGACCATCCGCTCGGCCCGGGTGAGGTCGAGCTCGAGTCCGGGCTGTCGGGCCTCCAGCTGGACCTGCGCCACGCGTTCGCCGAACGCTGGCCGCAGGTGCGCGCGCTGATCTCGGCCGCGGCCCCCGCCGCCGGTGTCGACCTCCTGGAGGTCGAGGAGCTCGCCGGCCTGCCCGGCGCCCTGGAGGCGCTCACCCTGCTGGAGCTGCGCGACCGGCTCGAGTCGGACCGCTACGACGTCGTGGTCGTCGACGCCGGTCCGGCCAGCGCCGCGCTGCGGCTGCTGGCCAGCCCGGAGACGCTCGCGTGGGGCTGTCGCCGGCTCGGTGCCCCGGACGGCGCGCTCGCCCGCTGGATGCGCCCGTCGTTGGCGCTGCCGGGCCGGCTCACGGGTCGGGTGGCCGCGATCGCCGGGCCCGCCTACGAGGCGGTGTCGTGGCTGGCACGCCTGGCGCGGGACATGCGCGCCCTGCTCGCGGATCCCGTCGTGACCAGCGTGCGCCTGGTGCTCACCCCCGAGACGGCCGCGCTCGCCCAGGCCCGGCGGACCCTGAGCGCCCTGGCGCTGCACGGCATCGGCGTGGACGCGGTCGTCGCGAACCGGGTGATCGCCTCGGCCGGCGGCGACGCCTGGCGGGCCGGCTGGGCGGCGGCGCACCGTCAGCAGCTGATCGAGATCGGCGAGTTCGTCGCGCCGCTGCCCGTGCTCACCGCCGCGTACCGGGCCGGCGAGCCGCTCGGGCTGGAGGAGCTCGCCGCGTTCGGCGCCGCGGCCTACGGCGACCTCGACCCGGCCGCGGTGCTCAGCGCCCACCGGTCCGGGGAGGGGGCGGCCCCACGGGTCGAACGCACCGAGGGCGGCTACGCCATGTCGTTCGGCCTGCCCTTCGTGGACCGGTCGGAGGTCGACCTCACCCGGGTCGGTGACGACCTCGTCGTCAGCGTCGGCGCGCACCGGCGGCTCGTCCCGCTGCCCGCCGCGCTGCGCAGATGTGACGTGTCAGGTGCCCGGCTGGCCGACGAGCGGCTCGTCGTGTCGTTCGTCCCGGACCCGGCCCAGTGGGTGCGCGCGTGAGCCCGCCGGACGGGACCCACGGGGCGCCCCGGGAGGTCGTCGGCTCGCTCGCCCAGGAGGCGGCGCTGCTGGCCGCGGCCGTCCGGGACTGGGCGGCGGCCAACGGCGGCCCGGACACCGCGGACGGTCGTTTCGACACCGCCGACGGGCAGCCCAACGTGGCGGCGCCCGCCGGCTCAGCCTCCGGCGCCACGGCCTCCGGCGCCACGGCCCCCGGTCCGGAGGGACCGGACGCGCACGGCGGCCGGGACGACTCCTGGCCGTGCTGCGCCTGCCCGGTCTGCCGGGTCCTCGCCAGCGTCCGGGAGGAGCACGCAGAGGTCGCGGGCCATCTGATCGACGCGGCCGTCTCACTGGGCGCGGCGGTGCGCACCGCCTGGGCCGTCCGGGGCGCCGGCGGCCACCACGATCAGGCCGCGGGCGACCCGACCGGCCGGCCCGATCGGGCCGGCCAGACCGACCGGGCCGACCCGGCTGGCCCGCGACCCGAGTCGACCGGCCGGGAAGGTGGCGAAAGGCCCACCGAGGATCGGATTCGTCCGGCCGAGAGGGGGCAGGGTGGCGGCACCGGCCACGAGCCGTTCCCGGTGCCGGGCTTTCCGGCACACGGCTTCCCGGCACACGAGTTTCCGGCACCAGGCCGGCACCGCGAGACGGGAGCCGGCGGCACACCGTCCGCGGGGTCGAACCGACCCCGCGTCCAGAAGATCGATGTGAGGTGAGCGCACAGTGACCACCGGGTCAGCGACCGCCCCCGAGGGGGACGGCGACCTGGCGATCGGAGTCGACGTCGGCGGGACGAAAGTCGCCGCCGGTGTCGTCGACGCCCAGGGCAGGATGCTGGCCTCCGCCCGACGACCCACCCCGAGCCATGCCCCGGCCGAAGTCGCGGACGCCATCGCCGAGCTCGTCGCCGGGCTTCGCCAGGAGTACGACGTCCGCGCCGTCGGCATCGGTGCCGCGGGCTGGATCGACCGCGACCGCTCCACCGTGCTGTTCGCCCCGAACCTCGCCTGGCGCGACGAGCCGTTGCGCGAGGACGTCGCGCAACGGGTCGGGCTGCCCGTGGTCGTCGAGAACGACGCCAACGCGATGGCCTGGGCCGAGTACCGCTTCGGCGCCGGGCGCGGCCAGACCGACCTCGTCTGCGTCACCGTCGGCACCGGTATCGGCGGCGGCATCGTGCTGGACGGCCGGCTGCACCGCGGGGCGTTCGGCATCGGCGCCGAGATGGGCCACATGCAGCTGGTCCCCGGCGGCCACCTGTGCGGCTGCGGCAACCGCGGCTGCTGGGAGCAGTACGCCAGCGGACGGGCCCTCGTCCGGGTGGCCCAGGAGATGGCTACCGCGTCCCCGGAGGCGGCCCGCCAGATGCTGGACGGGCGCACCGTGGAGGAGCTGAGCGGCCCGGACGTCACCGCCGCCGCCCAGGACGGCGACCCGGCCGCGGTGAAGTGCTTCGAGGAGATCGGCCACTGGCTCGGCCAGGGCTTGGCGAGCCTGACGGCGATCCTCGACCCGGGCCGCTTCGTCATCGGCGGCGGCGTCTCGGACGCGGGGGAGCTGCTGGTCGGGCCGGCCCGCGCCCAGTACCGGGCCGGGCTGTCGGGCCGCGGGCACCGGCCGGAGGCCGACGTGGTGGTGGCCACCCTCGGCTCCTCCGCCGGCATCGTCGGCGCCGCCGACCTCGCCCGCCGGTAGCCGACCGACCGGGCTGCCGCCCGGGGCGCTCCCGCGCGGATCGGGGCGGATCAGGTCCGGTAGTCGGGGACGAGCTCGGTCGCCAGCTGTTCGAGGAAGAGGCCGGCGTCGGCGACCACCCCGAGGGCCTGGGCCGAGGTGAGGTCGGTGAGGCCGGAGACGATCGACGGGCTCGTGTCGACGCAGGCCACCGGGACCGATGCCGGCAGGATGTTGCCGGTGGCGACCGAGTGCAGGGTGGTCGCGACCATCACGGTGAAGCCGACGCCGCGCAGCGCGGCCCGCATCGCGCGCTGCCCGGCGACGACGTCGGTGTACACGTCGGGCAGCGGGCCGTCGTCGCGCACCGAGCCGACGAGGACGAACGACTTGCCGGCCTTCACCATCGCGTGCATGACGCCCTTGGTGACCAGGCCGGACTCGACCGCGGCCCGGATCGACCCGGCCCGGCGGATCGTGTTGACGGTGCGGATGTGCTGCTCGTTGCCGCGCTGCACCCGCCGGCTGTGCGGGGAGCCCAGGCCCAGGGTGCTGCCGAACAGGGCCCGCTCCAGGTCGAGGGTGGCCAGGGCGTTCCCGCCGAACAGCACGTCGACGTAGCCGGCCTCGACCAGGGCGGTCAGCGCGCGGGAGGCACCGGTGCTGACCACCGCCCGCCCGGCCACCCACAGCACCTGGTAACCCTCGGCCTTGACCTCGCGGATCTGGCGGGCGATCGCCTTGACCAGCACGGCCTGCGGCTGGGCCGCGGTGGAGCTGAACGTCGACATCGACGCGAACTCGCCGTGCAGCCGGGTCGAGTGGTCCGAGACGGGCAGGACGACCTTGACCCCGTCGATGCCGCAGACGATGGCGTCGCCGGCGCGGACGTCGGCCACCGGGACGGTGCGCACCCGGCCGCCGGAGACGACGAGCCCGCAGTCCATCTCCGGGTGCTCGACGGGCACCCACTGCCCGTCGAGGTGCACGACGGTCTCCAGGTTCGTCGTCGAGTAGAAGTCCTCCGGGAACACGCCGTCCGCGTCGGCCACGCACAGCCGCGCCTCGCCGGGAACCAGCTTGTTCACCCCGTGCACCTGGACCCGCATCAGGATCCGGGCCAGCGTGGACGCCGACTCCGCCCCGACCGTGATCACGGCGTGCGACTCGTCGTCGTGGGTCCGGCCCAGGTCGATCTTGTCGACCCGGTAGTCGCCGCCGTAGGCCACGACGTCGTCCAGCACCCGCGCCAGCACACCGGTGTCCATCAGGTGCCCGTGCACCTCGACCTGCTCGTGGAAACGCACGCCGCCGTCCTTCCGCCGTCATCTGTCGGTCGCCGTACCCGACGCCGCGCCGGCAGGTCGGGCTGGTTGGAGCAACGCCGACGGACCGGACGCGCCTGGGGCGCGTCCGGTCCGTCGGCGCGATCAGACGACCGCGCCGTCGTCCGGTCCGTCGAAGTCCGTCGGCGGCCGGTCGCCCATGCGGGCCACGAGCGTCCCGACGCCTCCGAGAATGAGCAGGACGCCCGCGACGTCCTGAGAACGTGACTGGTTGAGCCCGATCAGGGTCGGGACCACCAGGATGGCGACGCCGAGCGCGATGGACCCCAGCGCCCAGCGGGTGACCGGCCGCAGCTTCGGGACCGGCGGCGGTGGCGGCGGCACGTAGTGGTCGTCGTCCGCGCCCGGATAGTCGGGGGTGTCGCGGCCCGCGGTGCCGAACGCGGCCCGCACGGCGGCGTCGAGCCCCGCGATGCCGTCGAGCCGGGAGCGGCTGTCCCGGCCGCGGCCGTGTCGCGCGCGGTCCGCTTCGTCGGCCGCCGCGGCCTCGTCCCGGTCGGTGCTCCGCCGGTGGTCCGTACCGGCGTCCCCGGCGCCGGCACCGGTGCGGTCGGTGTCGGCCGGGTCGCTGCCGGCGCGGTCCGGGCCTGTCCCGTCGAGGTCCGCCGGGGCGGCGTCGGCCGCGCCGGTGCCGGGCGGCGTCGGCGGGTCGGTGCGCTCGGCGTCCGGGTCGGCGAGGTGGCGCCCGTCCGGCGGCATGCCGTCGGGCTGGCGGCCCGCCGGCCTGACGATGATGACGGACGGCCGACGGGGCTCGTCGACGTCCTCGGCGGCCGGCCACAGCCGCTCGCCGGTCGGTGGCTCCTGGTCGAACCGGGCGATCAGCTCAAGGAAGGCCGCCTCGTCGGCGGCCGGTGAGCGGCGCTCACCGGGAGAGCGCTGGCCCGCCCCCGCCCGCCCCGGGGCACCGGCGGTATCGGTGGAACCCGCCGTCCGCGGCGGGCCGGTGTCCGGCTCCGTGCGGTCCTCCCGCGCCTCACCCGGGCCGGCGGCGCCCGCCTCCGCGCTCGGCGCCTCCGCCCGGGGTGGCTCCGCCTTCGACGGCTCCGCCGGACGGCCCGATGCCGACGCTCCCACGGCGCCCGAACCACCGGCCTGCCCGGGCTCGCCCGCGGCGCCCGCGGCGGGAGGTGACGTCGGTTCGGTGGGGATCTCGTCGGGATCCGCGTCCGGCTGCCCGAAACCCGCCGGGTTCTCAGGCATGACGACCCGGCCCCGGCTCGGGCTGACCGGAGCCGGCCGGCCCCGCCCCCGCGGCGACGAAGTCGATGCTCCCCTTGAAGATCGTTTCCTTGTCGTGGTCGAGGGTGGCCACGTGGTAGCTGTAGTGCAGCAGCCGTTCCTCGACGGGCGCGGCCGTGAGGCCCGCCAGCAGCAGGCGTCCGGACGTCGGCTCGACCACATGGTCGGTCACGCTGCGGTAGGCCAGCACCGGGCACATCACCCGGCCGAGGTCCGCCAGGGTCACCGCCCACAGTTCCCGCAGCGAGGCGAACGCCCTGGTCGGTACGCGCGAGTAGCCGACCTCCGTCGCGGCGGGATCACGGATGTCGTTCGCGACCCCGGGAACCGTCGGCAGGATCCGCCACAGCAGCGGCGCCAGCGCGGCCGTTCGCCGGTCCGTGCCGAGACTGGCGTTGACGGTGACCGCCCCCGCCACCTTGGCACCGTGCTCCTCGGCGAGGCGCAGCGTGAGCGTCCCGCCCATCGACAGGCCCATGACGAAGACCCGGTCGCAGGAGGCGCTCAGCCGGCCGAAGGCCGCGTCGGCGGCGCCGTACCAGTCCTGCCAGGTCGTGCCGGCCATGTCCTGCCACCGGGTGCCGTGCCCGGGCAGTCGTGGGCAGCTCACCCGCAGGCCGGCCGCGGCGAGGTGGTCCCCCCACAGCCGCATGCTCTGCGGCGAGCCGGTGAAGCCGTGGACGAGCAGGACGCCGACGCCGTCGGCACTCCCGCCGTCGAGATCGAAGGGCTCGGCGCCGGGCAGGATCGCCGGCCCCTGGACTCCCGCCATGGTGATCCGCTCCCTCCGCGTCGAGCGCCCGCGCGCGCCCGCCGCGGTTCATGACGTGGGCGCCTCGGTGACCGTGCGTGCGCCGTGCTCCATGCCGGCCTGTGTCGCCGACCTGTACTGCCGGCCTGTGTCGCCCGGGCTGTGTCGCCGACCTGCGCCGCCCGTCGCCGCGCTGGGAAACGACGCCGACCCTCGCATGCTCGCACGCCCCGGGCCGACTGGCCATGGCCGTGTGCCTTTCCATCATCCCGGACGAACCGGTCGTCGCCGGAGTGTGTTCCCTCCGGTGCGCTCCGCGGGCCCGGCGCGTTCCAGCGGCACCGACCGGCAGGATGTCGGCACGCCGTCGCCTCGCCGTCACCACTCCGCCACCGTCCCGTCGCCGTGACGTCGCCGTGACGTCTCGGCGCTGTCGGTGGGACACGCGGCGGGCCCGCTCCCGGCTCGCCGGGCCCGCGCCGGACAATGACACACCGATGTCGGTGCCGCGTGGGTGGACGACGTCGTGAGGGGTCCATATGGTCACCCCGGGCAACCCGTTCAGGTCCGATCCCCGTCCCGGGGTCGTGGCGCTCGCCCTGACCCACCGTGTCGGGCCCGCGCCCGGTCGCCGGGTGGGTTCGGGCGCGGACGTCCGGGAATGCCGTCAGTGGGCGGCGGTGCGACGAAGCGGGGAGCTTGCGTGTTGTACTGGGTCGTCAAGGCCATCCTGACGCCGATCCTGCGGGTGTTCTGGCGTCCGTGGGTCGAGGGTCTCGACCATGTGCCCACGCGTGGGCCGGCGATCCTGGCGAGCAACCACCTCAGCTTCCTCGACTCCTTCTTCCTGCCGCTGGTCGTGCCGCGGCGGATCACCTTCCTCGCGAAGAGTGACTACTTCACCGGTGTCGGGCTGAAGGGCTGGAGCAAGCGGAAGTTCTTCTCCGGTGTGGGCCAGGTCCCGATCGACCGCAGCGGCGGGAAGGCGAGCGAGGGCGCGCTGCGCACCGGTGTGCGCGTGCTCGGCAACGGCGACCTGCTCGGCATCTATCCGGAGGGGACCCGTTCGCCGGACGGCCGGCTCTACCGCGGCAAGATCGGTGTCGCCCGGATGGCGCTGGAGGCCGGGGTGCCGGTGATCCCGGTCGCGATGATCGGCACGTTCGAGGTCCAGCCGCTGGGCCGGCTCGTCCCGCGGATCCGCCGGGTGGGCATCCGGATCGGCCGTCCGCTCGACTTCAGCCGGTACGCCGGGATGGCCGACGACCGTTTCGTGCTGCGCTCGATGACCGACGAGATCATGTACGAGCTGATGTCGCTGTCCGGCCAGGAGTACGTCGACATGTACGCGCAGCGGCGCAAGGAGGACCTGGCGGCGGCCCGCGAGACCCAGGCCGCCGCCGAGACGCCGGCCGACCCGCGTGCCGAGGTCGCCACCCGCGCCGAGACGGACCCGCGGGCGGACCCGCGCCCCGAGACCGGCCCGCGCGCTGAGGCCACCTCGGGTTCCGATACCGGCCCGCGTCCGCTGCAGGACCGGCGCGCGGGGGAGTCCTCCTCCGACGCCGTACCGCCCACCGGTGAGCCGCCGGTCCGCAGGGCGGTCTGAGCGGTTCCACACCCGCACGGCAAGATTGCACGGTGCGCGGCTTTGCTGGTGGTTCGCGAGACGCAGACGGCCGTCGGGGCGGCCGCCCGCCCAGGTGGGCGACGGCGGTGCTCGCGGCCGCCCTCGTCGCCGCGCCTCTCCCGTCCTACATCGGCATCGGTCTGTCCGGCCGGGCCGCCGCCACGACCACCCCAGCCACCCCAGCCACCACGACCGCGCCAGCCGCGTCGACCGTCGGCGGCCCCCGGGTGCCGCCGGGCACCGTGACGCGCACCGGCACCAATCTCACTGACAGTGACGGACGGGTCGTCCTGCCGCGCGGAGTCACCGTCCCGGCCGGGCGGGTTCCCAGCGCCGGCGAGATCGCGCAGTGGCTCGAGTTCGGTTTCACCGGCCTGCGGCTGGAGATCCCGATGACCCGCGGTGGGCTGTTCCCGCCGTCGGGCGAGGCCCCGCCACCGGGCGACCAGGAACTGGGCGGTCTCGACCAGGCGGGCGCAGTCGTCCGGGAGCTGACCGGCCGCGGGTTCGCCGTGGTGCTGCGGATCGTCCCGGGCGCCGCCGGCTACACCCCCTCGGGCGCCGACCTGACGTCCGGCCTGACCCGCCTGGCCGGCCGGTTCGGCGGGGTGACCGGGCTGATCGGCTACGAGGTACCGGCCGGCGCCGACGCGACGGAGCTCGCCGGCGCCGTGCGGGCCGCCGACGCGAACCACACGCTCTGGGTCGAGCAGCCGGCGCCGTTCGACCCGGCGGCGCGGGTCGCGGCCACCGAGGGAGCCGGGTACGTCACCGGCTGGGTGGACGGCTCCGCGCGCCGGGCCGCCGCGTTGGCCGACGCCGGGGACACGTTCGGACTGGGCTGGTTCTTCGACGGCCCGGCCGCCGAGCCCACCGCGACCGGCATCGGGCCGGGCGAGGTGCGGGCCCCCGCCGCGCCGCCGGCGGAGATCGTACGGCCCTACCCGGCCGCCGTGGCGGGCGTGCCGGAGTCGGCCAGGCGCGACGGCGCGGGAGTCTTCCGGCTCACCTTCCGGCCGTCCCGGGCCGGCGGCGGGACGTTCCCTCCGGGCACGCCGACGGCGGTCGTCCTGCCTGCGTGGGCCTATCCGTCGGGTTACCAGGCGCGGGTCACCGGCGGCCAGGTCACCTCCGCGCCCGGAGCCGGGGTGCTGTGCGTGGTCGCGGTCACGGGCGCGACCCGGGTCAGCGTGGAGGTGGTGCCGGCCGCGGGCGGTCCGGCGCCGGCCGCGCCCACCCGCGCCGGCGCGGTGAACTGCGCCGCCGCCGCGGGGTCCGCCGCGGGTGCGGGTACCGGAGCCGCCGGAGCCGCCGGGACACCCGCGGCGACCTCCGCGGCCGACGACTCCGACGGGGCCGACGGTGCCGACGACGACCCCGTCCTGCTCCTGCTGGTCCTGCCGCTGCTGGGCGCCGCCGCCGCGGCCGCCGCGCTCGGCCCTGTGTTCGTCCGGCTGCGCCGCCGCTGACCGTGGCCGCCCGGCCGCTGACCGGCGCCTGACCAGCGCCTGACCGGCGCAGTTCCGGGCTGGGGACGGGCGGTCTCCGGCGGGTCGGGCGGGCGGAGCACACTGGAGGCGTGGGCGGCCGTTTCTTCTACGACACCGAGTTCATCGAGCGCGACGACGGCGGCCATCACTGGCTCGACCTGGTCAGCATCGGGATCGTCAGCGAGGACGGGACGCGGGAGCTCTACGCAGTCTCGACGGAGTTCGACCCCGCGCACGCCGTCCCCTGGGTGCGCCGCAACGTCCTGGACCGGCTGCCCTCGCCGGCCAGCCCGGCCTGGATGTCGCGGGAACGGATCCGCGACGAGGTCGCGCGCTTCCTGACCGCGGACGGCTCGCCGGAGCTGTGGGCCTGGTACGCCGCCTACGACCACGTCGTGCTCTGCCAGCTCTTCGGGAAGATGCCCGCGCTGCCGCGTCGGCTGCCGCGGTTCACCCGCGACCTGCGCCAGCTCTGGGAGGACGTCGGCAGCCCCGGGCTGCCCCCGCCGCCGCCCGACGCGCACGACGCACTGGCCGACGCGCGGCACAACCTGGCCCGCTGGGCCATCCTCGCGCCACTGCGCGCCGGCCTCGCCCCGAAGTCCCCTGGGCCCGCCGCCGACTGACGGAGAGGGTTCGGTTTGCCGCGCCGTGTTTGTGGTGTGGGGTCTTTCGGGGCCCGCGGGGAGCTAGGCTGCCGCCGGCGACGTGCCGCAGATCGGGGGCGACTCGAACAGAGAGGCCCTGGGGCGTGAAGATCGGTGTACTGACCGGCGGTGGCGACTGTCCTGGTCTGAACGCGGTGATCCGTGCCGTCGTCCGCAAGGGCGTCGGCGTGTACGGCCACAGCTTCGTCGGCTTCCGGGACGGCTGGCGGGGACCGCTGGAGAACGACACCGTCCCGTTGGACGTGACGGCCGTGCGCGGCATCCTGCCCCGCGGCGGGACGATCCTCGGCTCCAGCCGGACGAACCCGTTCGCCGCGGCGGACGGCCCGTCCCGGATCCGGGAGACCCTTGACCGCACCGGCGTGGACGCCATCGTCGCCGTCGGCGGCGAGGACACCCTCGGCGCCGCCGCGCGCCTGCACGCGGAGGGAATCCCGGTCGTCGGGGTCCCGAAGACGATCGACAACGACCTCTCCGCCACCGACTACACGTTCGGCTTCGACACCGCGGTGAACATCGCGATGGAGGCCATCGACCGCCTGCACACGACGGCGGAGAGCCATCACCGCGTCCTCGTCGTCGAGGTCATGGGCCGCCACGCCGGGTGGATCGCCCTGCACAGCGGGATGGCCGCCGGCGCGAACGTCATCCTCATCCCCGAGCGGCCCTTCGACATCGACAAGGTCTGCGCCTTCGTCGAGCAGCGCTTCGCCACCCGCTACGCGCCGATCATCGTGGTGGCCGAGGGTGCCCGGCCGATCGCCGGCACCGCCATGGCCCGGGAGGGCGAGCTGGACGCCTTCGGCCACGTGCGCCTGCAGGGCATCTCCGGTCTGCTCGAGACCGAGATCCGCGGCCGGACCGGCCGGGAGACCCGGGCGACGGTGCTCGGGCACGTCCAGCGCGGCGGGACACCGACCGCCTTCGACCGCTGGCTGGCCACCCGGTTCGGACTGCACGCCGTCGACGCCGTGCACGAGGGCGACTTCGGGACGATGGTCGCCCTGCACGGCACCCGGATCGACCGGGTGCCGCTGCGCGAGGCGACCGGTGAGCTCAAGACCGTCCCCGAGCACCTGTACGGCGAGGCGGAGGTCTTCTTCGGGTGAGGTCACGGGAGTGACCGGCGGGCGCGGCGCTGAGCCCGAACCGCGGGAGATGTCGGCGCCGTACCCGTACCCTGGTGACTCGTGAGCAACGACCTGGACATCTGGCGGAGCCTCCCAGCCAGGCAGCAGCCCTCCTGGCCCGACCAGGAGGAGCTGGCGGCAGCGTTCGCCGAGCTCTCGGCCCTGCCGCCGCTGGTGACCGCGCCGGAGGTGCGCTCGCTGACCGACCGTCTCGCGATGGTGGCCCGCGGCGAGGCGTTTCTGCTCCAGGGCGGCGACTGCGCGGAGACCTTCGCGTCCAACACCGCGGACAAGATCCGCGACAAGGTCAAGACCCTGCTGCAGATGGCGGTCGCCCTGACCTACGGCGCCAGCACACCGGTGGTCAAGGTGGCCCGCATCGCCGGCCAGTACGCCAAGCCGCGCTCAGCCGACATCGAGTCCTCGACCGGCCTGCCCTCCTACCGGGGCGACGCGGTGAACGACATCGCGCCGACCGCGGCGGCCCGCCGCCCGAACCCGCGGCGGATGGTCGACGCCTACCACCAGAGCGCCGTCTCGCTGAACCTGGTGCGGGCGTTCGCGACCGGCGGCTTCGCCGATTTGTCCAAGGTCCACGAGTGGAACAAGGCGTTCGTGCGCGACTCGGCCGCCGGCCGCCGTTACGAGCTGATGGCGGTCGACATCGAGCGCGCCCTGGCGTTCATGGCCGCCTGCGGCATCGATCTCGACCGGACGGCCGCGCTGACCGGTGTCGAGATGTTCACCAGCCACGAGGGCCTGCTGATGGAGTACGAGCGGGCGCTCACCCGGACGGAGGAGGCGACCGGCGAGGTCTACGACCTGTCGGCGCACATGATCTGGATCGGCGAGCGTACCCGTGACCTCGACGGCGCCCACGTCGACTTCCTCTCCCGGGTCGGCAACCCGATCGGCTGCAAGATCGGCCCGAAGGCGACGCCGGACGAGGTCCTGGAGCTCACCGAGCGGCTCAACCCCGACCACATCCCCGGCCGGCTGACGCTGATCGCGCGGATGGGTGCCAAGCGGGTCCGCGACGCGCTTCCGCCGATCATCGACAAGGTGAACTCCGCCGGGCATCCGGTGGTGTGGTCGTGCGACCCGATGCACGGCAACACCCGCGACGTCGGCGGCGTGAAGACCCGGCACTTCGACGACGTCCTCGACGAGGTCTTCGGCTTCTTCGAGGTGCACAAGGGGCTCGGGACGCACCCCGGTGGCCTGCACATCGAGCTGACCGGCGAGAACGTCACCGAGTGCCTGGGCGGCGCGGAGATGATCGGCGAGGCCGACCTCGGGGGCCGCTACGAGACGGCCTGCGACCCGCGGCTGAACACCGGCCAGGCGCTGGAGCTGGCGTTCCTGGTGGCCGAGTCGCTGCAGCAGGCCCGCGCGGAGCGCGACACCCACAACCGCTGACCCGCCTCCCGCCCGCCCCCGGCACGGCCCGGGGCGGGGCGGTCACGGCTGCCAGGCCGGCGCGGTCTCGTCGGTGTCATCCCCGGTGGCCGCCGGGGCCTCGCCCGTCGGGGTGGCCGTGGTCTTCGGAGTGGCCGTGGTCTTCGGGGTGGCCGTGGTTACCGCGTTCGGCGCGGTCTCGGCGGCCGGTGTCGTTTCGCCGGCCGGTGCCGCCGCCGCGCTGGTCGGTGCCCCGGTCGGCCACTCCCCGAAGGCGGTCTCCTCCACCAGCGGTTCGTCCGACGCCGCCGGTGACGGTTGCGTGACGGGGGATTCCGCCGGCCGCGGGCCGTCCGACCACGAACCCTCCGCTGGAGCCCGCTCGGCCCCGCGACCGGCGGGCTCGTCGTCCGCGGGGCCGCCGGCCGGATCATCACCGGGGTCGTCGGCGGGAGAACCGTCGTCGGGGCCGGCCGCCTTCGCGGGCGCGTCGAACGTCTCGAGAACGCCCGGCGGTGCGGTGGGCTCCGAGGAGGCCTGCGCCGTCCCGTCGCCTCGAGGAGGTCCGTCCGTCGACGAAGGTGTCGACGGCTCCGGCTCCAGGACGAGCGGGAGATCGGCGGCCGGGGCGGTGCCCGGACCCCCGGAAGCCGCGCCGGGAGCCGGGACGCCGTCCGCGGGCGTTCCGGGTGGCGCCGAGGCCGGCGCCGGCGCCGAGGACTGCCCGGACGCCGGTGGCTGCTCAGGTGTCAGCGACTGGGCCGGTGCCGACTGCGCCGGTGTCAGTGACTGGACCGGTGTCAGTGACTGGGCCGGGGTGAGGAAGGGCAGGCCGGGGAGGAAGCCACCGGCGATGCCGCCGATCGTCGCCGGGGCGGTCGGCGTGGGCGGCGCCTGCGGCCCGGCGGGCGGCCGCCGGGAGCCACCACGTTCAGTGGCCGCCGGCCTGGTCGCCCCGCCGGCGGACCGGGCCCGGCCGATCGAGTCGGGCGAGGTACCGCCGCCGGCTGTTCCGGCCGTGCCCACTGTGCCGGCGTCGCCGTGCCCCGCCGCGGTGCCGGTCTCGGACGAGCCGTCGCCCGCCCCGGTGGTGACAGTCAGCGCGGAGTCGACCTGGTGGATGATCTGTCGAGCCTCGTCCGCGCCGGGTACCGGGCCGTCCGGCAGCGCGTCGAGCAGCGCCTCGAGGCGCGTCGACTGGTCCGCGGCGAACTCGTTCAGGGTTACCCGGGCGTCGCGGCTGCCCGCGAGGGCCTCCGCGATCAGCACCTCGCTACCGGCCCCGGCCTCGTCGCACCAGTCACGCAGCAACCTGGTCACTGTGTCGATTTCCCCACCCGCGGCCGGACGTCCCGTCGGCGTCGGGTGGCCGGGGGAGGCGGTGGCCGGAGCGGGGGGCGCGGAGAGTGTCGGCACCGGGCCGTCCGGCTGGTCCGGCGCGGCCGCTGCCCGGGGCTCTCCGGTGGATCCGAGGCCCGGGGTCGTCGCCGGAGGTGGCTGGCCCGGGGGCGATCCGGCGGTGTCGCCCGCCGGCGGCCCGCCGTTCCAGCCAGCCTCGCCGTTCCCGCCGGCCCCGTTCCCGCCGGCCGCGGTACCGACCGGGGCGCCGGAGCCGTGCGCGGTGCCGCTGCCATCCGGGCCGCTGCCGGCCGGGTCGCCGCCGGCCGGGTCGCCGCCGGCCGGGTCGCCGCCGGCCGGGTCGCCGCCGGCCGGGTCGCCCGGCGGCCGTTGGGCCGGCCGGGCCTGCGGATGGACGACCGCGACGAGCTCGTCCATCCGGTTCCGGGCGACCGAAAGCTGGAGCTTGGCGCGGTCGACGCGGTTGCCGGCCAGGCTGACCTGGATCTGTTCGACCTGCCGCTTCACCCCGTAGAGCAGCTCGCCGGGCAGGGCCTGCTCGGCGCTCACCGCGACGCCCACCGTCGTGACCGAGGCGGCCAGCGCCCCGATCAGGGCCGGTCGGGCCAAGCGCAGCGCCTGCCGGACGCCCATCCCGCCCGGCCGGGTGACGACCGCGGCGGGCCGCGGCGGTCGGACCGGTCGAGTCGGCTGGGCCCGCCGGGTGCCCTCGATCGGACCGGCGGTTCCCCTGCCGTCGCCTTCGGTGGCGTCCGCGCCGGGCGCGCTGGGGGAGTCGCTGGCTGCCGGGAGCCGGGCGGCGGTCTCACGGGTGCCGTGGGTGCCGCGCGGGTGCGCGCCGGGGGCGCCGATCGGCTCGGTGAGGAGCATCGCGCGGATCTCGGCGCGGACCCGGGGCGACATCGCCGGCGCGGGCAGCGCGCCGGGCAGCGCCCGCAGGGCCGCGACCGTGCGCGCCAGCTGCCGTTCGGACTCGTCGAGGGGCGGCCGGCGGCCGTCGAGCATCTCGGCGGCGCGGCCGGCCCGCCCGCCGTGCCAGCGTGGTCCGCGCCCTGCCGCCACGTCGCCCCCCGCGCTCCTCGTTCCCCTGCCCCGGCCCGCGGTCCCGGTGAAGATCGACCGTACCCGATCGGGGGTGCCGGCAACCGCGATCCCGGGCGTGTCTCGTCACGGAGACGAGCGAGACCCTCACCGGGCGGCGTGGCCGGTGCGGGCGGAGCACGCACCGCGGCCCGCACCCGGCCCGGGGATCAGTTGCCTACGCGGAACTCCGTCTTGAGATGGACGGTGCTGCCCTTCTCGATCTTGCTGCCGGCCCGGGGGCTCTGCCCCGTGACCCGTTCCGCGAACCAGTTCGTCCGGTCGGCGTTCAGCCCGAGGCGGCCGAGGGCGCGCTCGGCCTCCGACCAGGACTTGCCCACCACGTTCGGGACCGTGACCACGACGCCGCTGCCGTCGCCGTCCCCGGAGTCGGCCTCCTGGGCGACGAAGAGCGTCACCGACCCGCCGGCGTTCACCCGCTGGCCGGGGTCGGGCGACGAGCGGACCACCTTGCCGGGATCGACGCTGTCGCTGGCGACGGCGCTCTGCTGGACCGTGAGGTTGAGATTCAGCGACTCCAGGCGTGACCTGGCCGCGTCGAACGTCATCCCGATGATGTCGCTGGGGACGACGACCGAGTTCGGCCCGCTGCTGAGCACGAGCTTCACCGGCGTGCTGGGGTCGACGACGTTCCCGGCTTGGGGCTCGGTGCGGACCACCTGGCCCTGCGGCACAGTGTCGCTCGCCTCGCTGGTGCGCCCGCCGTCGGCCAGCTTCGCCTCGGTCAGCTTCGCCAGCGCCTGGTCGACGGTCAGCCCGGCCAGGTCGGGCACGGTGGCCTTCGGCGCGCCGGAGCTCAGCCGCAGCGTCACCACGGCGCCGTCGCTGACGGCGGCGCCGTCCTTCGGGTCCTGCTCGACGACGAGCCCCTGCGGGACCGTGGCGCTGGCGATCTCCGGGCCGTAGGTGAACGCGAGGCCGGCGTCGCGCAGGTCCTGCTCGGCGTCGGCCTTGGACAGGCCGATCAGCAGTGGCACCTCGGGCTTGCCGCCGCCGACGAGCGCCCGCAGCATGAGCACCCCGAGCACGAGACACACGACGACCACCACGGCGATGACGGCGGGGCCGACCGGCAGTCGCGAGCCGCGCCCGGTCCGCTGGGCCCGCCGCCGCCCGCCCGAGGACGACCCGGGGTTCGTCCCGAGCATGCTCGTCGGGGCGATCGGCGGCCCGGCGGGCGGTCGCGGCGGTGCCGGTCGCGACGGGGTGGCCAGCGGCCCGGTGAAACCGGAGTGGTACTCGTCGCCGGCGTCCGGCTCCGGCAGGTAGGGCATGATCGCGCGCAGCTCGGCCAGCAGCGCGGCGCCGTCGGCCGGCCGGTGGTTCGGGTCGCGGGCGGTGGCCCGCAGCGTCAGCGCGTCCAGCTCGGCGGGGACGTCCGGCGCGACCGTGGACGGCGCCGGCACGTCGCCGTGCACCGACTGGTAGGCGACCGACATCGGTGTCTCGCCGGTGTGCGGCAGGTTGCCGGTGATCATCTCGAAGAGCATCACCCCGGCCGCGTAGACGTCGCTGCGCATGCCGGCGGTGCCGTGGGTGACCTGCTCGGGGGCCAGGTAGCCGACCGTGCCCATCACCACCCCGCCGGTGAGGGCCGCGGTGGGGTTGGTGACCGGCCGGGCCAGGCCGAAGTCGGCGACCTTCACCCGGCCGTCGTCACCGAGCAGGATGTTCTCCGGCTTGATGTCGCGGTGGATGATGCCGGCCGCGTGCGCCGCGGCGAGCGCCTCGGCCACCGGCTCGAAGATCTCGACGACCTCGGGGACGGTGAGCCGCCCGCGTATCCCCAGGTGCTGGCGCAGCGAGCGCCCGCGCACCAGCTCCATCACCAGGTAGTGCAGGACACCGGCCGGGCTGGTGTCGGACCCCTGGTCGAGGATCGAGACGGCGCACGGCGTGTTCAGCCGCGCGACCGCGTTCGCCTCCCGGTGGAACCGGGCCACGAACTCCGGGTCGTGACTGAGGTTCGGATGCATGATCTTCAGGGCGACGAACCGGTCGAGCCGGTTGTCGTGGGCTACGTACACCGTCGCCATACCGCCGACGGCGAGCCGCTCCTGGGCGGTGTACCGGCCGTCCAGGAGTCGACCTATGACGGGGTCGGCCACGGTGGAATCCACATGCACAGTTTACGATCGGCCGCCCCATCGGCCAGACAGTGGTCTTACTGCGCAATTAGCTGTGAGATGTACCCGAACGGGCGGGATGTTCGTCACAAAATCTGGAATTCGAGCCGGGTGCTTGATCCCAGCCCGCCGTTGTCTGTCCGGGTTCGCCGGAGCCGCTGGTCCGCCGCACCCGGCGGCTTAGACTGTGGTTTCGACCGGGGAGCCCGCGGACGCGGGCTGAGAGGCCGGCCAGGATGCCGCCGGCGACCCGCATACCCGATCGCGGTCATGCGCGCGTGGGGAGGGAACGATCTGATGACACAGCGGGTCACCGAGGTACAGCACGAGCCGGGCAGGTCCGGTCGTCCGGAGTCTGGTCATCCGGAGCCCGAGCGTCCGGAACCCGGCCGTCCGGACCCGTTCCGGATCGCCGGCACCGTCTACGCCAGCCGGCTGCTCGTCGGCACCGGCAAGTTCGCGAGCCATCCGATCATGCGCGAGAGCCTGGTCGCCTCGGGGGCGGACATCGTCACCGTGGCCCTGCGCCGGGTCGACCTGAGCCGCGCGGGGGAGGGCGACGTCCTCGACTTCGTCCCGGCCGGCATGACGCTGCTGCCGAACACCTCCGGCGCGGTCGACGCGGCCGAGGCGCTGCGGCTGGCCCGGCTAGGCCGGGTGGCGACCGGGACGTCCCTGGTGAAGCTCGAGGTCACCCCGGATCCGCGCACCCTCGCGCCGGATCCGATCGAGACGCTGCGCGCCGCCGAGCTGATGGTCGCCGACGGGTTCACCGTGCTCCCGTACTGCTCGGCCGACCCGGTGCTGGCGCGCCGGCTCGAGGAGGCCGGCTGCGCCACGGTGATGCCGCTGGGCAGCTGGATCGGCTCCAACCGCGGCCTGCGCACCCGCGACGCCATCGAGGCGATCGTGGAGACCGCCGGGGTCCCGGTGGTGGTGGACGCCGGCATCGGCGCGCCCTCCGACGCCGCCGAGGCGATGGAGATCGGGGCGGACGCGGTACTCGTCAACACGGCGATCGCGATCGCCGCCGACCCGGTCGCGATGGCCCGGGCCTTCGCGCTGGCGACCACCGCCGGGCGGATGGCCCACCTCGCCGGCCGGCCGCGGGCGGGCGGTGCCACCGCGGCCGAGGCGTCCTCGCCGCTCACCGGCTTCCTGGACGCGGTGCCCGGCGGCCTGCCGGGTCTGCCCGATCTGCCCGATCTACCTGGTCGGGCCGGCTGATGGCCAGCCCGGCGGGGCTGTTCGCCCGCGAGCTGGCCGCGCTCGACATCCCGGCGCTCGCCCGCGCCTCGGTCGCGGCCGACGGGGCGCGGGTCGACGCCGTCCTGCGCCGGGCCCGGGCCGTCGCCGCCGGGCGTCCCGACACCGGCGGCCGGCTGGATCTCGCCGACCTCGCCGTCCTGCTGTCGCCGGCCGCGACCGGGCGGCTGGAGGAGCTGGCACAGGCGGCGCGGGAGACGACGCTGCGCCGGTTCGGCCGGGCGGTCCGGCTGTTCGCCCCGCTGTACGTGTCGAACGCCTGCCTGTCGTCCTGCACCTACTGCGGGTTCGCCAAGGGGCTGGAGGTGGCCCGGCGCACGCTGACGGTCGACGAGGCCGAGGCCGAGGCGCGCCTGCTGGCCGGCCGCGGCTTCCGGCACATCCTGCTGGTCTCCGGCGAGCACCGCGTCGAGGTGTCCGCCGGGTACCTGGTGGACGTCGTCGAGCGGCTGCGGCCGTTGTTCCCCTCGATCTCGGTGGAGACCCAGACCTGGTCGGACGACACCTACACCCGGCTGGTCGCGGCCGGGCTCGACGGCGTCGTCCATTACCAGGAGACCTACGACCGGGAGCGCTACGCGCAGGTGCACGTGGCCGGGTGGAAGCGCGACTTCGACCGCCGGCTGTCCTCCTTCGAGCGGGCGGCCGACGCCGGCGCCCGCCGCCTCGGCCTTGGTGCCCTGCTCGGCCTGGCGCCGGACTGGCGGGCCGACGTCCTCGCGCTCGCCGCGCACGCCTCGTTCCTGGCCCGCCGGTTCTGGCGGACGGAGGTCTCGGTGGCGCTGCCCAGGATCAAGCCGAGCGCCAGCGGCTTCCCGCCGACCGTCGTCGTCGGCGACGCCGAGTTCGTCCAGGCGCACGCGGCACTGCGGCTGTTCGAGCCGGACGCGGCGATCTCCCTGTCGACCCGCGAGCCGGCGGCCCTGCGCGACGGCCTGGTCCGCATCGCGGTGACCACGATGAGCGCCGGCTCGTCGACCGAGCCCGGCGGGTACGGCCGGCCCGGGACGGCACAGGAGCAGTTCTCCATCTCTGACGAGCGTTCCCCGGCGGACGTCGCCGCGATGCTGGTCGGCGCCGGCTACGAGCCCGTGTGGAAGGACGCCTTCCCGCTGGTCGACGCCACCGGCTGACCGCCCGTCATCCCCACCCGGCCCCGGGCGACGGGCGGGGCCGGCCGAAGACGATCCGTCCGGCGGGGCCCGCGCCGCGCGCCGTTGTGGGCAGCGCTACTCGCGGGCGACGCGGAACGGACCGCCCCAGTACCCTCTGGCTCCATGGAGCGGGTGGTCTGATGGACCGTGTCGTCGTCGTCGGTGGCGGGCTGGCCGGAGGGCGGGCGGTCGTCGAGCTCCGCGCGCAGGGCTTCGCCGGCGCCATCACTCTGGTAGGCGCTGAGGAACACCGGCCGTACGACCGGCCGCCGCTGTCGAAGGCGGTGCTGTCGGGGCGGACGGACGACACCACGCTGCCCGTCGACCTCGACGGCGTGGAGCTGCTGCTCGGCCGGCGCGCGACCGGGCTGCGCCCGGGTGTGCTGGAGACCGACGGCGGCACCGTCGAGTTCGACGGGCTGGTGCTCGCCACCGGCGCCGCCCCGGTGCGGCTGCCCGGCCCCGGCACGCAGCGGGTGCTGCGCACCATCGACGACGCCCTCGCGCTGCGCGCGGCACTGACCCCGGGCGCCCGGCTGGCCATCGTCGGCGCGGGCTGGATCGGCGCCGAGGTCGCCACGCACGCGGCGGCCGCCGGCGTGGACGTGACGGTCGTCGAGGCCGGCTCCGCGCCGCTGCTCGCGCTGGGAGCCGAGATCGGCGGGTACACGGTGCCCTGGTACGCCAAGGCGGGGATCGACCTGCGGCTCGGTGTCGCGGTCGACGAGATCCGGGCGGACGGGCTCGCGCTGGCCGGCGGCGAGTTCGTGCCCGCCGACGTGGTGGTCGTCGGCGTCGGCGTTCGTCCGGACGTGGCCTGGCTCGAGTCGTCGGGCCTGCCGCTGGACCGCGGCGTCGTCGTCGACGAACGGCTGTCGGCGGTGCCCGGCACCGGTGTGCCGGCCACGGCCAACGGCTACCGGCCGGATTCGGTCGTCGCGGTGGGGGACTGCGCCGCGTGGTGGTCCCGGCGCTACGACCGCCGGTTGCGCGTCGAGCACTGGGAGTGCGCCCAGGAGTCTCCGCGGGTCGCCGTCGCCACGCTGCTGCGTTCCCTCGCCGGCGGTGCCGGGCCGGCCCGGGCCGATGACCCGGCCGGTGCGCCGGCCGAGATCTACGATCCCGTCCCCTACTTCTGGTCGCAGCAGTTCGGGCGCATGATCCAGTTCGCCGGCATGCCCGGCGCGGACAGCACGCTGGTTTTGCGGGGCGACCCGACCGCCGTCGCCCCGGAGGGCGTGAAGCGGGCGCCGGGCTGGTCGGCTGGCTGGTTCGCCCCGGACGGCGAGCTGGTCGCCCTGGTGACCGTGGCCCGCCCGCTGGACATGGTCGCCGGCCGGCGGATGCTGCTCACCGGCGCGGCGCCCGACGCCGAGCGGTTCGCGGACCCCGCGGTCGCGCTGAAGGAGCTCCAGCCCGCCCAGCCGGTCTGAGGACGCGACACCGCCGGCCGCGGATCGCGGGACCGCGGACCACGGCACTGCGGACCACGGCACTGCCGGCCGGGACACCGTCGGCCGCGGCGCCGCGGATCGCCGTGGCGCGGTCGGCGGCTTCCGTCGCACCCGCTTTTGATCACTTTCCGTGACATTTTTGCGGACGTTCCGTCGTGGGATTCGTGGCTCGCTCGCGTGCCGTGAACCCACTGTTCCCGTCCGGGTGGATTCTTACTAAAGTGCCCCCGTGCCACGCATTCACCTGGTGTCGAACCTTCCCGGCGTGAATGCGCTCGGTGATCATCTACGGGCCGCCGGGCTCGGGCCGACGTCGGCCCGCTCGGCCGACGCGCTGCTCGTCCTCATCGACCGCCCGCTCGACCACGTCGAGCAGGAGCTGCTCGATCGGGCCCGGCAGTCCGTGCCGGTCCTGCTGGCCGGGCCGACCGTCCGGTCGCTGTCGCCGGACAGCCCGCTCATCGACGCCTCCGGGCTCACCCCCGGCCGGGTGACACCCCCCTACGACCTGCCGCTGATCCCCGGGCCGGACGGCGCCGCCGTGGCCGCCCGCCTCGGGGACTTCCGGCCCCGGGAGTCCTGGGTCGTCCCGGAGAAGGTGGCCGAGGACGTCGAGCGGCTGCTGATGGTGCGCCATGAGATGGGCGAGCACCCGATCTGCACCTGGCGGCCGTCCACCGGCCTGGGCATCTTCACCCTCGGGGCGGGGGAGGAACTGCTCGCCGACCCCCGCTACCAGCGGCTCGTCGGCCGCTGGCTGCGCCACGCGCTCGGCGTGACCGACGCCGCGCCGGTCAAGGTCGGGCTCATCGGCGCGCCCGACGTCTTCGGCGTGCACATCGACGCCGTCGACGCCGTCGAGGGCCTGGAGCTGGCCGCCCTCTGCGACGGCGGGATGGCCCGCCCGCCCAGCCGGGACACCGACCGCCCGGCCCGGCGCGTCGACGACCCCGACGACCTGGTCAACGATCCCGAGCTCAACCTGGTGATCGTCGCGACCCCCACGCACACCCACGTCGAGTGGGCCCGCCGCGCGCTCGAGGCCGGCAAGCAGGTGGTCGTGCACGCGCCGATGTGCCTGTCGACCCATGAGGTGGACGAGCTGACCGAGCTCGCGGACAGCCGCTCGCTGCTGCTCGCCGTCTACCCCGACGGCCGGGACGACCCCGGTCACCGGGCGATGCGCACGGCCGTGCGCCGCGGTGACGTCGGCGAGGTGATGTGGATCGAGATCTTCTCCGGTGGCCTGCGCCGGCCCGCCGGCACCTGGCACGACGACGAGCGGATCAGCGGCGGGCTGATCTTCGACCGGGGCGCGGCGCAGCTCGACCGGGTCCTCGACCTCGTCGACGACCAGGTCGAGTGGGTCAGCGCCGCCGGGCACAAGCGGGTGTGGCACCACGTCACGAACGCCGACCACGCCCGGGTGCTGCTGCACTTCGCCGGCGGCTGCGAGGCCCAGGTGACGATCTCGGACGTGGCCGCCGCCGGGCGGCCCGGCACCCAGGTGCTCGGCAGCACCGGCTCGCTGCTCGCCCGTGCCGGCGACGGCGGCCGTGCCGGTGGTGGTGCTCGGTCCGGCGGCGGCACGCGTGGCGACGACGGCAGCGGTGCCGGTGCCGGTGCCGGCGACCAGTGGCACCGGCGGTCACCGCGAGTGCTCGCCCACGACGGGACGCGCACCGCGCTGCCCACCGGGCCGCACGACGCCACCAGGTTCCACCGCGAGCTCGCGGACTGCCTGGTCGCGGGCTGGCCACTGGCTGAGCACCGGCCGGAGGACGCCCGCCGGCTGGTCGCGGTGCTCGAGGCGGCCCGCAGGTCGGCGGCCGCCGGCGGCGCGCAGATGGCGCCCGCCTGACCAACCCGCCGCAAGGTGTTTACTCTTGACCATGGATTGGCTGAACGTGCCCGACGTGGCCGAGAGTCTGGGAGTGCCCGTCACCCGGGTGCGCCAGATGGTGCGTGACCGCACCCTTCTGGCCCGGCGGGTGGACGGCGTGCTCAAGGTGCCCGCGGCGTTCATCCAGGACGGCGCGGTGGTCAAGGGCCTGCCCGGACTGCTCACGCTGCTCTTCGACGCCGGCTACGACGACGACGAGGCCCTCGACTGGCTGTTCCGGGAGGATCCGAGCCTGCCGGGCACCCCGGTCGCGGCGCTGGCCGAGAACCGCGGCAAAGAAGTGAGGCGGCGCGCGCAGGCGCTGGGGTTCTGAACCGGGCCGCCCGGCCGAACCCGCCCGGCCAGGGGCGTCCGCTCCCGTAGGGTCGGGTGCATGGCCGATCGTCCGAACCGGGCGGAGCTCGATCCGTCCCCGGGACCCGCAGCCGTCAGCACCGCCCCGGCCGGTGGCCCGGGCGGTGCGCGCATCGTCGTCAACGGGCAGCCGCGGGAGGTGCCCGCCGGGCTGGCCCTGCCGGACCTGCTCGTCCAGCTCGGGCTGCGGCCCGGCTCGGTGGTCGTGGAGCTGCGCGGCACCGCGCTCACTCCCTCGGAGATGCCCGCGGTCCAGCTGGCCGACGGCGACACCCTGGAGATCGTCCGTGCCGTCGCCGGGGGCTGAGTCGTCACGGGGGGCCGAGCCGCTCCCGGAGACCGAGTCGTTGCGCGCGTGTCGGCTGGCCCGTCTCCTCGACGCCCGCCTCTACCTGTGCACCGCCCGTCGTGGTGACGAGGGAAGCTTCCTCGAGGAGGTGCTCGGTGGTCCGGGCGTGCCCGCCGTCGACCTCGTCCAGCTTCGGGAGAAGGGGCTGGAGTGGCGCGAGGAGCTCGCCGGGCTGGCCCGGATGCGGGAGGCCGCGGCCCGGGTCGGCGCTCTGGTCAGCGCCAACGACCGGGCCGACGTCGCCGCCTTCGCGGGGGTCGACATCCTGCACGTGGGGCAGGACGACATCCCGCCGCGGCTGGCGCGGACCATCGTCGGGCCGGACGTGCTGATCGGGCTGTCCACGCACGACCCCGAGCAGTTCCTGGTCGCGCTCGCCGACCCGGACGTCGACTACGTGTGCGTCGGCCCGGTGCACGCCACGCCGACCAAGGAGGGCCGCCCGCCGGTCGGGATGGGCCTGCCGCGGCTCGCCGCGCGGCACGCCCCGCCGTTCGAGCCGGGGGCCAAGCCCTGGTTCGTCACCGGCGGCGTGGACGCGCGGACTCTCGACGCCGTCCTGGAGACCGGGGCGCGCCGGGTCGTCGTGGTGCGGGGCATCACCGAGGCCGCCGATCCGGGAACCGCCGCCACCGCGCTCGCCGAACGCCTGCGCTCGGCCTGACCGGGGAGGGCGTCCGCGGTGAGCGGCCTCGGTCACTTCGGCGGGCCCGGTCACTTCGGCGGCCTGGGCCACTTCAGCTACCTGGCGGTGCTGCTGGGGTGCCTGGTGGCCACGGCGCCGCTGGAGATCCTGCTGCGGACGCGGGTGTACGCGCGCCCCCGCCGGCTGCTGCTGTCGGTGGCGCCGGTGCTGGTCGTCTTCGTCGGCTGGGACCTGTACGCGATCGCCCGCGGCCACTGGGCGTTCGACCCGCGGCGCACCACCGGGGTGCTGCTGCCCGGCGGCCTCCCGCTCGACGAGGTCCTGTTCTTCGTCGCGGTGCCGGTGTGCGCCGTGCTCGCGCTGGAGGCCGTGCGCGCCGTGACCGGCTGGCACGCGGGCGACGAGCGCCCGGAGGACGGGCGCCCGAAGGACGGGCGGCCGGAGGACGGGCGGCCGGACGGCGGGCGTCCAGGCGACGCGTCGGTGGACGGCGAGCCGGCGGACGGGGCCCGTGGGCCGGGATGAGCTACACCGCGCTGGCCGTCGTGGGCGTCGCCGTGACCGTTCTGCTGGATCTGCGGATCCTGCGCACCCGGCTGCTCACCCGCCGGCTGTTCTGGACGGCCTACGCGATCATCGTCTTCTTCCAGCTCGTCACGAACGGCATCCTGACCGGCTTCGACATCGTCGTGTACGACCCGGACGCGATCGCCGGCCCCCGGCTGGTGTTCGCGCCGGTCGAGGACCTGCTGTTCGGGTTCGCGTTGGTCACCCAGACGCTGGTGTGGTGGGTGTGGTGGGGAATTCGTCACGGAAACGAGTGAATAAGGGTCCTGCATCCACTTTTGGGCCTACGCTCGGACCCGATGGCACAACGGATGGCGGACGAGATTGGTCCCGCCGGCCGGCACCGTTCTCCCTGGGGGCGCTCCAAACGGATCCTCCCCATTCGGTGGGGGCGGGTCGCGGCCGCGGTGGGGGCCGCGGCGGCCCTGGTCACGACCCTGCTGCTGGTCCACAACAGCGGGTCGGAGCCGCCGTCCGCGACGCGGGACCCGGCCGGAGCGCGGACCAGCATCGTCGTGTCGACCTCCGTCGCCTCCCCGCCGACTCCGTCGCCGTCGGCGAGCGGCCCGGTCCCCGTCGGGGCGGTCGGGGCGCCCGGGCTGTCCGGGTCCGCGGAGGGTTCCGGGGTCTCGGCGGCCCCGGAGCCGTCCCAGGTGGCAGGCACGGCCGCGCCGGCCCGCCCGGGAGCGGGCACCGACGGTCCGCGCGGGACCGCGACGGCCGGGCCGGCGATCGGGCTGAGCCGCACCGACGTCGACTTCGGCGAGGTGGAGTCGACGATCAGGGTCGACCTGCTCGGCGTCGGGACGTCACCGGCGCGGGTGCGGGTCGGTGACACGCCCGGGTGGGTGAGCGTCGTCCCGGGGCAGGAGGTCGTCGATCCGGGTGCCCAGGTACCGCTGGTGGTGACCCTGGACCGGGCGACGGCCCCGCCGGGCTCGATCGACCTGGACGTCCCGGTCTCGGCCGTCGACGGCTCCGGCGGCGGGGACCTGCGGATCACCGCGCGGGTCTCCGGGGCGCCGGGGCTCAGCGGCGTCTCGGCCGCGCCGACCGCCATCCTCACCAGCGGCTGCGCCGGTGATCAGGGTGCGACGCAGGCGACGGTGACCGCCACGGTCGTCGACCCTACGGGCGTCCTCGGCGTCGAGGTGCGCACCCGGGCGCCGGACGGACAGGCCACCACCACCCCGCTTCAGCTGGTCACGGCGGTGGACGACCGGTCGACCTGGTCCGGGCCGGTCGGGCCGGCGCCGACGGCGGGAACGATCACCTACACCGTGGTGGCGACCGACCTCGACGGCCGGAGCTCGACGACCGACGGGTCCGTCGAGGTGCGCCCCTGCCCGGCCGGCTGACCGGCGGCGGCCGGGCCCGGCCGGCGGACGCTTTAACGGCGCCGCCCGGCTCGGGGGGTGCCGGACGGCGCGACTCATGGTCTCACCCGCCGGGCCCGGGACCAAGGCTTCGTGCGGACCCGATGCTCACGGTCCCCTATGGGCGTTCGTGCCGACGGCGGCCTCCCGGCCGGCCCCGGTCGGCGCTGACGGTGCGGCTGGCGCAGACGTCGCGGTCGGCGCTGATGCCGTGGCCGGCACTGGTGTCGTGGCCGGCACTGGTGTCGCGGCCGGCGCGGCCGGGGTGGGTGTCCCGGGCGGTGCGCCGGGTGCCGTCCGGCGGAACAGGCGGCTGGCGGTGATCACTCCGGCTGCGCCGCCGGCCGCGACGTCCGGCGGGGTCAGCCCCGGGCGCAGCCGTTCCTGGACCCGCAGGTACTTCATCCCCGCCCGCAGGTCGGCGTCGTTGCGCAGCCGGATGACGAGGGTGAAGGCGCTCAGTGCGGTGGTGTCGAACAGGCCGGTGGTGTAGATCAGCTGCACCCCGAGCCGGTCGGCCACCGCGAGCTGCAGGTCCAGCAGGTAGGCGGCGCTGGCCCGTCCGATCGGGTTGTCGAGGAAGAGCACGCCGGCGTGCCGGGCGCGCAGCCGTCCACGGTCGTTGGCCCGCAGGGCCGCCATGGTGCAGTACAGGATGATCGCCGCGGTGAGCTGCTGGCCGCCGGAGAACACGTCGCCGAGCTGGGAGACCCGTACGCGTTCGGTGCGCAGCACCGCGTCCGGCTTGAGGATCTCGACCCGCACCCCGCCGGGGAGCGCGGCGCGCACGCCGCGCAGCAGCAGCGTCATGCCGTCCCGGCGGGCCCCGGCCGGAACGGGCCCGCCAGGTCCGCCCGCGGCGGCGCCCGTCGTGGCACCCGTGGACGCCGGCCCCGGGGTGACCGAACCGCGCGCGGCGGCGTCCACCACCTCGCCGAGCGCGTCGGTGAGCGCCACCGGGTCCGGCTCGGTGAAGGTGATGCGCAGGAACTCCTGGCCGGACCAGTCGCCGAGCCGGTCGGGCAGCCGGGACAGCCGCTGCGCCGAGCGCAGCGTGCCCAGCGAGGCCCGCACCATGCCCTCGAGCCGGGCCACGATCGCGGCCCGGTTGCGGCCGATGTGCGCCAGGTCGTCGTCGAGGCTGCGCAGGCGGGGCGCGAGCGCCGCGGCCCAGTCGCCGGCGTTCGCGGCCACGGCGTCCCGGCCGGCCCGCACCATCTGCCGGCGGGCCGGGGAACGGACTGACTCGAAGCGGTCGGTCGCGGCCCAGGCGGCCACGGCGTCCGCGGCGGCCCGTACCCGGCCCGCCGCTTCGCCGTGCGCCACCACCGCCTGCCGCCAGGACGACCGCAGCTCGCGGGCCATCGCGGTGGCCGCGGCGGTGTCCCCGCCGAACGCGGCCACGGCGCCGTCCGGCCAGCCGGCGGAGCCCGCCGGTCCGGCTCCCGTTCCCGGTCCGGCTCCCGTTCCCGGGCCGGCTCCGGCTTCGGTGCCGGCTCCGGTGCCGGAGCCCGTGGCACCGGCGCGCTCGCTCGTGCCGGCCACCGTCGATTCGGCGTCCGCGAGCAGCTCGGACAGCGTCTCGGTGACGAGACCGAAGGCGTCCACCTCGCGTTCGTGCGCCGCGGTGTGGCGTTCCAGCTCGTCCAACGCGGCCCGGGCCGCCCGGACGGCGGCCTCCGACTCGCGCAGCGCCTCGACGGCGGCCCGGTGCGCGTCGCGGGCCTGCTCCATCGTGGCGGGGCCCTCGTCCCGTGCCAGCGGCCGTGCTCCGGCGTCGGCCACCTCGGCGGCGGTGTGGCGCAGCTCCTGGCGCAGCCCGCCGAGCCGCTCCCGCGCCCCGTCGAGCTCGCGGCCGAGGTCCGCCGCGACGCGCCGGGAGGCGGCCTGGGCGGTCGCCCGCGCGGCCGCGTCGCCGCCGTTCGGACCGGCCAGCAGCGCCGCCGAACGGGTGCGGACGGCGGCGGGCAGCCCCTCCACGGCACCGCGCGCCGCCGCCTGCGCCCGCCGCGCGCGGTCGAGCTCGCCGCGTAGGTCCGCGCCGACCTCGACCTGCGCGTACGCCCGCTCGGCCGACTCGTGGGCGGCCCGCAGCAGCGGGACCTGCGGTGGCGGCCCGCCCACCGTGGACCCGGCGCCGTCCGCACCGCTGCCGGTGTCGGCGGTGTCGGTGCCGTCGGTGTCGCCGCCGGTGTCGAGGTCGCCGCCGCCGGCCACCTCGGCTGATTCCGCCCGCGCCACCCGGGCGTTGCGCGCGGCGTCGTCGGCCCGCCGCAGCGCGTCCTGGGCGGCTGCCCGGGCGGCCGCGGCCCGGGCCCGATGCTCCTCGGCCTCGGTGGCCCGCTGGGCCGCGACCGCCGCCAGCAGCGTGATCTCGCTGTCGGCTCCCACCGACTCCTCGACGGCGTGGACGAGCAGGTCGAGCGCCGCGGCGCGGGCCGTCCGCTCCTCCTCCACCACGCGCAGGCGTTCGACCTCGGCGACCGCCAGCTCGGCGGCGCGGACGGCCTGCCCGACCAGTTCGCGGGCGGCCGCCAGCGCGTGCCGCGCGGCGTCGACAGTGTCCTGGCCGGCGCGGACGGCGGCGCGCAGGCCCGCGACCCGTCCCGGCGGGTTGGCCCGGCGCCAGCCGGCGACCGCCGCGGCGAGCTCGCGGTCGGCCCGCGCCCGCGCGCTCAGCTCGGCCGCCCGCGCACTGCGCTCCTCGTGCCGGCGCCGGACGGACTCCCGCTCGGCCGCGGCGGCGGCCCGGTCGTACAGCGCCGGGTTCGGCGGGACGAGGAACGCCTGCCCGGTACCCGCGCTGACGGCGCTGCCCGCGGGGTCGGCGTCGGCGGCGTCGACAGCGTCGGCGGGGTCGGTGGCGGTGGCGTGGCGGGGGTGGTCGGGCGACGCCGCGGCCGACAGCAGCTCGGTGGCCCCGACCACGATCGCGCAGTCGGGAAACAGCCGGGCCGTGGCCAGTGCCGCGTGCGCGGCGCCGACGTCCCAGCCGGCCGGCACGACGACGCCGTCCACCAGGTCGGGACGGGCGGCGAGCACCCGCTCACGGTCGGCCGCGGCCACCGACCGGGAGAGATGCTGCCAGCCGGAGATCGCGGGAATGCCGGCCCGGGTCAGCACCGCCAGGACGTCGCCGACCGCCGGCCGCGCCGGCCGCAGGTCCCCGTCGCCGAGCGCGTTGAGCACCCGCAGATCCGCCTCCGCGTCGACGGACAGCGTCAGCTGGCGTTCCTCGGCGGCCCGGACCGCCGCGGCGAGCGCGTCCAGCGCGGCGCGCGCGTCGGTGTCCAGATCCACCGGGTCGAGGTGGTGGGCGGAGCCCGGGGCGACCGACCCGGCCGTGGGCGGACCGGTCTCGTCCGCGAGCGGATCGGCGCGGTCCGCGGGTGGATCGGCGCGGTCCGGCTCGTCGGATCGGTCCGGCCCGGTGCCGAGGCCCAGCAGGGCGGCTATCCGGCCGTCGGCGGTCAGGGCGCGTGCCCCGGCCAGCGCCTGCTCGAGTTCACCGGTGAGCCGGGCGAGCTCGGCGCGCGCGGTGTCCAGCTCGCGCTCGGCGGTGCGGGCGGCGTCCTGGGCCCGTTCCCGGTCCGTGGAACGGGTCGCGGCCGCGAGCGCGTCCTGGACGGCGGCGCGGGCCTCGTCCGCCGCCCGCGCGGCCTCGGTGGCCGCCGACCGGGGATCGACGTCGGCGGAGGGGAGCAGGCCGTCCCGGACCGAGTCGGCGAGCACCTGCGCGGACCGGGCGCGTCGCTCCCGCAGCGCCGCCGCGCCCGCGCGTGCTGTGGCCGCGGCGTCGGCGGCGGCGCGGTCCGCCGTGGCGGCCGACTCGGCGGCCAGGTCGTGGGCCGCGGCGGCCGCGCGGGCCCGGCTCTCCTCCGCGTCCGAGGCCGCCGCGAGCCGGGCCAGCCCGACGACCAGGGCGCGGGCGGCGGCGTCCCGGTCGGCCAGGGCCGGCGCCGAGCGGGACTCGGCCTCCTCGACGAGCCGGGTCAGCCGTTCGGCCTCGCCCGAGGCGGCGGCATGCCGCAGGACGTCCTCGGCGGCGCGCCACGCGTCCAGCTCCTCGTTGGCCGCCGCGAAACGCTCGACGAGCTCGTCGCGGGTCGTCTCGGCCGCGGCCAGCCGCAGCTCGGCGACCCGCAGCCGCGCCGCGAGCTCGGTGTCGACCGCGCGCCGCCGGGCCCCTTCGGCCTCTTCGGCGGCATCCCGGCCCGACTGGCCGCGGGCGTCCAGCTCGGTCGCCCCCGCGCGGTCGAACGCGATCCGCGCCTCGACGGCGCCGGCCGCGCCGCGCACCGTCGCCAGCAGCGCCCGCAGCGCCGCCGCGGACTCCGCGCGTGCCTCGACCGCCTCGACCAGCGGGTTGAGCCGTTCGAGCGCGCCGGCGACGAACTCCCGTTCGGCGTCGAGTGCCGCCCGCTCGGCGAGCTTCGCCGCGTAGCCGTCGACGACCTCGGCGACGCCGGCGGGATCCTCCGGCGGGGTGACGGCGCGCAGCAGGAAGTCGATGAACTGCTCGTCGCTGTTGAACGAGAACGCCTCCGCGGCCTCCCCCTCGCCCGCGTTCATCGCCCGCTGGTAGCGGAACAGCTCCGGGTCCAGGCCGATGGCGTCGAGGTTCTCGCTCCAGGCGCCCTGGTGCGTCTCCCAGGTCAGCGTGAGCTTCGGGTCCGCCGCGCCGGCCTCGGCGAGCCGGGTACGGAAGCCGGCGAGCGTGACCAGCCGTCCGTCGCGGACGAGGGGAAGGGTGGCGATGTCCAGCGCCGCGCTCGGCCGGAAGGAGTACCAGGCCTCGGCGAGCCGGGACGCGTCACCGGTCGCCCGCCCGCGCCACTCGCTGACCTTGCCGGTGACGACCCGCTCCCCGGTGACGGCGTGCTGCCACTCGCAGACGACATGCCCGCAGTCCCTGGCGAGGACGAAGTTGTCCAGCACGCGGCCGTTCGAGGTGCCCACGACCTGCCGGCGGCCGGGGAGTACCACCGAGAAGATCAACTTCATCAGGACGCTCTTGCCGCCGCCGTTCTCCAGGAACAGCACGGACGCGGGCGACGGCCGGACCGGCCGGGCGGCACCGTCGTCACCGGCACCGCTGCCACCGGCACTGCTACCGGGACTCCCACTGCCACCGCCGGCACCGCTGCCCGCCGCGGCGCCGGTCCGCCGCTCCGTGCTCTCACTGTCCCCGTCTGCCTCAGGGGCGGCCACGCCGGCGTTGAAGAGCGCATCCTGACGGTGCCCGGTGACGGGCGCCCCCACCCCGGAGAAGTCGAGCAGCACATCGCCGAACCGCGCCCCTGGCGGCCCGATCGAATGGAGTCGCACCTTGGAGAGCTCAAACATCGTCCGCCTCCGGTGCCACGTGCGGTGGCCCACTCGTCCGGCCGGCCTCGGTGCCGGGCAGAACGGGCTCGGCCTCGAGCACCCGGACACCCCCCGAGCCGTCGGCCACCGTCACCACGCCGAGGTCGAGCAGTTCCTCCAGTGCCGCGTCGGCCGCCAGCTCGCGCACCTGTATCTGATAGCGCGCCGTGGTGCGGAACGTGCCACCGGCCTGCTCGCTCACCGCCACCAGGCAGCCGGAGTCGGCGAGGAAGCTCATCGCCCGGGCGATGATCCCGGTGGTCGACCCGGCGAGCCGGCGGGCGTCCCGAGTCGTCCCCGCCGCCGGGCGGCGCGCGTACAGGCGCCAGGCGGCCTCGAGTGTCCGCCGGCCGTCCACCGGGTCGGCCTCGGTGTCCGAGCCGGCGTCCGGGTCGGCGGCGACCCGCTCCGCGAGCAGCCGGCAGGCCTCGCGGACGAACGCGTCCACTCCCTCGACACTGACCCGGCCCACATAGGAGTCGTCGAGCAGGTCGGCCGGTCGGGGGAACGCGATCGCGGCGACGGCGAGCTGCGCGATCGCGTGCAGAAGACGCTCGGCCGACCGGTGCTCACCGCCGGCCCGCCGCGCGTAGTCCGTCATCCGGACGGTGAAGGCGGAGTCCTCGGCTCCCGCGACCACCAGTCCGGCCCGCTCCGCCACGTCCAGGACGACCAGCCCGAGGCCACCCGCGACGGCCTGGGTCAGCGCCGCGAACTCCTGGTCCCGCAGATGCCGCCGCACGAGCTCGGCGTACGCCCCGTCCCGCGCCGGCACCAGCTTCGGCCGCAGGCCGTAGGCGATCAGACGGGCCGCGTCGAACGCGTCGCCGTGCTCACGCCGGGCGTTCCGTTCGGGGGCGGTGGTCTCCTCGGGAGCGGTCGCGGCGGTCGCGGCGGTCGGGAACGCCGCGGGGGCCTCGGGACGAGGGCTGGCCACGCCCGGGGCGTGCCCCGGCGCGGCGACGGGCTCGTGGGTTGTTGTCACGCCTGTTTCCGGATCGTGGTGGGTGGGGGAACGAGGTCGCCGGCATCGGCGCCCTCGGCTCCGAGACGTACCCGGCCGACGAGGAGGTCGGCGCCACCGAACCAGGGGTCATCCAGCTCGACGCCGTCATCGACGGCGACCGACACGACGTCGTCACCCTGGCGCGCGGCTGCGGAGACCTGCGGGCTCAGCGCGTGCGCGGCGAGCAGCACCACCAGCTCGGCCACGTCCGCGCCACCCGCCCGCCGGGCCCGCGCGAGCAGCTCCGACAGCCGTCGCGGCTTCTCCGGCGCGATCTCCAGGATCGCCGTCGCGGCCGACCAGGTCTCGTCGTCGAACCGCGCCGGCTCGCGCAGCGAGACCAGGTCCGCCTCGACCACAGGAGGCCCGAGCACCTCCTGCTCGGTGGGTGGCGCCAGGAGTCCGTCGACCAGGTCGACGAGGCGTACGGTCCGGGGCGTGCGTACGCCCACGGCGGCTGGGAAGAACGCGGCGGCCGGAGCCGACGCCGTCGTCACCGGCAGGGCCAGGACGGGCATCAGGATCTGTGTGTAGAGGTCGATCCCGTCGCGCGCGGGGGCATCCGCGAACTGCTGGCGATCCTGCTCGGCGCGGAAGACCGCGCCCGCCTCGAGCAGGCGCGCCTGGAGCTGGGTGTGGCGGCGGACGCAGTCCGCCACGATCGCGACCAGCTCGGCGGCCTGCCGCTTGTGATCGGCGTCGTCGGCCGCGTCGCGGTAGCGCCGGATGTGGGTCAGGATCGCGTTCTCGTGCCGGTACCGCTGCTCGACGTGGCTGAGCGCCTCGTCCAGCAGCGCCGGTACCGCGCGCAGCCAGTCCACCGCCAGCACGTTGCGTCGCGTCGCGTCGAGCTGGCGGCGCAGCTGCTCGGCGTACTGGACGGTCCGGTACCGCGCGGACTCCGCCGCCGTCCGGGCGTCGGCCAGTCGGCCGCGGCGGATCAGGTTGTCCAGTGTCACCTCGGCCGCGATCTGCGCGGAGGTCACGTCCGTGTCGAGCGCGCCGACGAGGACGGTCACCGCCTCGTCCGTGGCGCGCAGATACAGTTCGCCGCCGCTGCCCGTCAGCTCGACGAGCAACTTGAAGTCGAACCGCCGGCGCACGTAGCGGCCGTCGGCCCGGTAGGTGCCGTAGATGACGTCAAACCCGCGGTCGACGCTGCCGACGTTGATCAGGTTGCTCAGCACCCACCGGGCGACCCGCTCGTGTTCGGCCCGCGGCCGGTCGGGTGCCTGGTCGGCGGCCAGCGGAACGAGTTTGCGTAGCACCTGCTCGTGGTCCGCACCCCGGTCGAAATCCATGGCCACGGTGACCAGGTCGATGGCGTGCAGCGCGAGCTCGGCCATCGCGTAGACGTCGAAGTCGGCGCCCTCCAGGTACGACTTCCTGGCGTCCAGGTCGTGCAGCGGCTGGGTGAGCGCGAGTGCCTTGCGGCGCCGGGTCATCCCGGTGTCGGCGACCGCCGCGGGTGCGACGGTCGCCGTGGTCGTGGGGGTCATCGGCCGGCCCGGTCCCGGTCGACCGCGTGGCACGACACGGCACGGGACGGGACGGCACGGGCCGACACAGCCCAGGCCGGCACGGCGCGGGCCGGCTCGGCCGGGCCCGGCGGTGCCTGGCGGATCTCCATCTCTGGCACCCTAACCGGGGGTCGATCCGGCCCCGCGCGGGCAGGTGTGGTCCTGGCCGGGGCAGGTGCCGGACCAGGCCGCCGGTGGGTGACCGGCCCGCGGACCCCGTCCAAGGAGCCGGCCTGAATCAGGGGCGGCACAACAGGCCGAACAACAGAGCGAGGGCGGACGAGGCGAGTGCGGGGGAGAGGATGCCGCGCGCCCGAGAGCGGTACTACGCTCACGACATGTCCTCGGTGTCGCTGTCCAAAGGCGGGAACGTCTCGCTCAGCAAGGTCGCGCCCAACCTGACGGCGGTGACCGTCGGCCTCGGCTGGCAGGTCCGTCAGACCACCGGCGCGCCGTACGACCTCGATGCCTCGGCGATCGTCGTGGGTGACTCAGGCCGTGTGCTGTCGGACAGCCACTTCGTGTTCTTCAACAACCTGGTCAGCCCGGACGGCGCCGTGACCCACCTGGGGGACAACCTCGTGGGCGGCGGCGGGGGCGACGACGAGCAGATCACCGTCGATCTCCGGATCCTCTCCCCGCAGGCCAGCAAGGTGGTCTTCGCGGTGTCGATCTACGACGCGGACGCCCGGCGGCAGACCTTCGGTCAGGTCCGCGATGCCTTCATCCGGGTGGCGGACGCGACGACCGGCGCCGAGGTCGCCCGGTACGACCTCACCGAGGACGCCTCGACCGAGACCGCGATGATCTTCGGTGAGCTCTACCGCTACGGCGCCGAGTGGAAGTTCCGGGCCGTCGGGCAGGGCTACGCGTCGGGCCTGCGCGGCATCGCGCTCGACTTCGGCGTCAACGTCTCCTAGCGGGCCCGTCTCCCAGCGGGCCCGCCGGCCGCCCTCAGAAGGGCAGCCGGGACGGTGTCTGCCGCCGCCCGACGATCATCACCCGGACCGTCCGGGTGTTCGCGTCGACCCGGTACAGCACCCGCCAGCCGCGCCCGGTCGCCTCGAACATGCCCACCTGGCTCTCGCCGGCGAGCGGCGTACCCGCCTTGCGGGGATCGTTGCGCAGCGGCCCGTCCAGGAACCGGCGTACCTCGGCGCTGAGCAGCTCGGGCAGCTTCGCCAGGTCCCGCTCCGCCGAGGGGGACAGCGTCACCTCGTGCTTGTCGCTCATCGGTGGACGTCGACCGGGGCAGGGCGGCCGGCGGCGGCCTGGGCGGGTGCTGGAACGCGGTGCGCGTTGGGCATCTGCTGACCCTAACGTCTCCGGCTCGCCGATCGCCGGGTCATGCCACACCGGCCGGAACGGCCGCACCATGGGGAGAACGGCCCGGCAGGATGGGCCGGTGGCTCTCCCTCCCGCACCCGTCCCCGTCCAGGCCGTCATCTTCGATCTCGACGGTGTACTGATCGATTCCGAGCAGGTGTGGGACGAGGTCCGGCGGGCCTTCGTGACCGAGCGTGGGGGCCGCTGGGCGGCCGACAGCACCGCCCGGATGATGGGGATGTCCACCGCGGAGTGGTCCGGTCACCTGGTCGAGCTGGGTGCCGGTGACAGCGCTGAGGAGATCGCGGCCGAGGTACGCCGGCGGGTCGCGGAACGCTACGGTGACGCGCCGCCGCTGCTTCCGGGCGCCGTGGCGACGGTGCGGGCACTCGCGCGGCGCTGGCCGCTGGCCGTGGCGAGCTCGTCCCCGCGGACGCTCATCGAGCTGGTGCTGGACCGGGCCGGGCTGGCGGGGGAGTTCCGCCAGGTCGTCTCCTCCGAAGAGGTCGCCCGGGGCAAACCCGCGCCCGACGTGTACCTGGAAGCCGTCCGCCGACTGCGGGTGCCGCCCGGCGCGGCGGCCGGTGTGGTGGTCGCCGTCGAGGATTCGGCGAACGGGCTGCGGGCGGCCTCGGCCGCGGGCCTGGCCGTCGTGGCCGTCCCGAACGAGCACTTCCCACCCGGTCCGGACGCGCTGGCGTTGGCGTCGGCGCGCGTGGACGCGATCGCGGGGCTCACCGCCGAGATCGTCCTCGCCGCCGCGGAGGACCACGTGACCCGCGGCTGACCGGTCCGGCGGCGGGGCCGTGGGATTGTCCGTGCTGGGCCAGGGGTTGGAACCGTCCATGACGGAGAACACGGATGCGGTCAAGCGCAGGGTCCTCGCCGACACCGGGGTCTGGGCGGTCGTCGGGCTGTCCGAGAACACCTCGCGCGCGGCCTACGGGGTCGCCGAGTACCTGCGCAGGCACGGGAAGCGGACGATCCCGGTGCACCCCTCGGCGCCGGTGATCGCCGGCGAGCAGGGCTACGCGACGCTCGGCGAGATCCCGTTCCCGGTCGACGTGGTGGATCTCTTCGTGCGGTCCGACCTGGTGGGCGAGGTCATCGACGAGGCGGTGAAGATCGGCGCCGGCGCGATCTGGACGCAGCTTGACGTTCGGGACGAGGCCGCGCAGGCCCGCGCCCGCGACGCCGGGCTCGACGTGGTCGTGGACGCCTGCCCCCGCATCGACGGGCCCCGCCTGCTCGGCTGGCGCTGATCAACCGGGGAAGGTCGGATCGTCCCCGGCATCGGGCTCGGCTTTCGTAGGCGGCGCCGTCGGGTCGTCCCAGGCGTTCGGGGCCGGGCCGCGCGCCGCGGGCCGGCTGCCCGGGGTGGGCATCCGGGCGTCCGGACCGAGGCTCACCGGTCGGAGTCGCGGTGTGGCCCGCCCGGGCGGGGTCTCCGGGGCGGCTCCGCCGGCCGGGTCGGGGCGTGACCGGCGGTTCCTCTCCTCGAGGGTGACCCCGGGCGCACGCTTCGGCAGGGGCGGTGTCCCGGACGGGTTCCGCCGCCGCGCCGCCGCCGCGCCCGGGTTCGGCCCACTGCGCAGCGGGGCCGGCCTGGCCGACGCCGCCGGCGGGGCCGGATCCGTCGGCGGCGTCGGCCCCGCCGGCTTCGCCGCTGCCGGTGGCTGCGGCGCTGCCGGTGGCTGCGGCGCTGTCGGTGGGATGGGCGCTGTCGGCGGGACGGGCGGCTTCACGCCACCCGGCGGCGCGCCGAGACCGCCGAGGGCGAACGGGGCGTCCGGATCGTCGCGATCACCCGGCGGGCCGAAACCGGCGGCCCCGCCGCCAGCCGCCCCGCCGCCAGCCGCCCCGCCGCGAGCCGCCCCGCCGCCGGTCGGACCGGCCTCGGCGGTGTCGAACGGGTCGGGAGCGGACGGGTCGCCGTCGGTGTCCGGCCCGGCCGGGCCGAGGCCGGCCGGGCCGGGAGGCGTCCGCCAGGGGGTCTCGGTGGCCTCGCGCCGCTCACGCCACGCGACGACCAGCAGGTGGCCCTGCCGGACGGCGAGCGCGGCGGCCGGCGGCAGCAGGAACAGCGCCGGCAGCAGGTACCGGTAGTCGAAGCAGACGGTGGCCGCGGGGACGACGATCATCGTCGCCCCGGCGGCGACCAGGAACAGGCAGTCGGCGCCGGTGCGCCGGCGTTCCGCGGTCAGGTCGTGCCAGCGGGCCCGCCCGTCACCTCCGCGCAGGCCCGCCGGAACGACCCGGGGCAGGGCGGCCAGGCAGGCGAGCAGGCCCAGGACGCCGGCCACGGCGAGCGCCGGGCCGGGGGTGAAGCCCCGGCTCTGGTAGGCGCGCAGATCGCCGGCCCAGGGCTCGATCACGGTCCGGTCCGGCCGGTCGTCCTCCCCGTGCAGGCCGAGCAGCGGTTCGTCGTTGTGCAGGTAGCCGGGCTCGTCAGCGGTCGGGAAGCGCCAGGTGGCGTCCGGCCAGTCCCGGGGCCCGACGCGGCGCCCCGGCTCGAAGTAGTGCGCGATGTCGGAGCCGACCATGCGCAGGTAGTCGACGGGCTGCCGGGTGATGACCTGCCGGGAGAAGTCGTTCAGGAGCCGGTCGCGTTCGTCGGCGGGGACGTCGAGCTGATTGCTCGGGCTGTTGCGGTCCCAGACGTAGTAGCTCGGGTCGGGCCGCTCGCCGACCGGGTGCGGGGAGCACAGCGAGAGCTGGGCGGGTTCGAGGTCGAGCTGGGCGCAGTCGGCGATCGGGGCGACCCGGCCGTACAGCCAGGCGGCGTCACCCCCGGTGAGCCCGATCTTCCCGTGCGCGGACTGGAACCAGGACGCGTACGCGATCAGCGGCGCGGCCAGGAAGACGGCGAAGACCCCGACCCGCAGCCAGCCGACCCGGCGCAGCACCACGTAGCCGAAGGCCAGCAGGCCGACGGCCACGCCGATCGTGCGCACCAGGCCCGACGCGCCGAGGAGCAGCCCGGCCAGGGCGAACGCCCACACCGACGGCCGGCGCGACCACATCAGCGCGACGACGGCGGCGACGAGGAGGACGGCGAAGAGCGTCTCGGCCATCACGAAGTGCTCGATCACGATCTGGTAGGCGTCGAGCAGGATCGGCGCGGTGGCGAGCGCGGCGATCGGCGCGGCCACCCTGCGGTGGACGAGCAGCACGTAGAGGGCCGTCGCGAGCAGGAGCCCGAGTACGTGCTGTGCCAGGGGGACGACCCACAGGTCGGCCCCGGTCTCGCTCAGGGCGCGCAGGAACGCCGGGTAGCCAGCCGGGCGCATCGGGTCCGGTTCTGACAGCCGGGTGAGTCGGATGTACGCGTACGAGTCGCCGTTGAACTCGAAGGCGGGTCGGTAGGCGTAGGTGGTGACGAGCCGGAGCACGACGCCGGCGAACAGGAGAACGCCGAAGACGGAGTGTCGGGCGAGCGGGGAGCGCCGTCCGGAGGCTGACCGCCGGCGCGGCCGCCCTCGTCGGGTCGGCTCGGAGTGGGGCTCGGTCGCGAACTCGGGCTCGAGCTCGAACGGGCCCACGGCCGGCCCCTGGGCGACGTGGTGGCCGGCGCCGCCCCCGGCGCCACCCCCGTCGTCACCGGTCGCCGGGCTCACCGCGGGCGTGGTCCAGGCGTCGCCGTCGCCGGGTCGGGATCGGCCGGGGACCTCCAGCGCGCCGCGGGGTCCGGAGGCGTGGAGCTGTCCAGATGCCGTCACGGCACCCATGGTCCACGATCGTTCCGCGGAATTGTCCAAATGGTCCCCTTTGGGCCCCCGATTGTGTATGTGGATCACGGTGAGACCCGCTCGGAGCGCTCAGTGCTGGTGGGCGGGAATTCCCCCGCGGGCGGGTGGGGGCGCGGCGAGGAACGCCGCCTCCTCGTCGTTCTCATGGCTTTCCGGACCGGTACGGGTGGGCTGACCCGCTCCTCCGTCTGGCGCCGGTGTCCCGGTCGGAGCCGTCGGACCCGCCGCCCCGACCGGCGGGGAGGCCTCCGACGGGCCGGCGATGCCCGAGCCCGAGCCCGAACCCGGTGCCGCGGCACCGGCACCGGTCGAGGCTGGGACCGAGGCGGCGGGTCCGGTCGAGGGCGCCCAGCCGGCCCGGCCGTGGCCGCCGCTCGGCCCGGCCGTCACCAACCGCAGGAAGAACGACCCGAAGGCGGTCTGCGCGCCGAGGACCATCAGCGACATGGCGAGCAGGGCGGGACGCAGCTCGTTGAGCGGCCCCATCGAGTTCGCCAGCCATCGGGCGAGTATGACGCAGTCGATCGCGAAGCCGACGGTGAACAGGAGGCCCCCGGCCGCCAGACCCCGCTCCAGCGTGAAACGGCGGTGGATCGACGTCAGCGGCCAGCGGCGGCGCTCCTGCCACCCCGCGGCGTGGTTGTGGACGTCGGCGAAGACCCCGAGCAGCACCAGCTGCCAACCGAGGAGCGCGATCAGCGCGAACAGTACGGAGAAGTGCAGGTCGAGCCGGTGGAAGCCGACGTCGAGCGAACCGGGCAGGAGCGCCAGCTGGCCGGCCGTGCCCAGCCCGAACAGGACCAGGCCGGGCAGGACGAACAGGTGCCTGGGCGCCAGCAGCAGCATGAACCGCAGGTGGCGCCAACCGTCCCGCAGGGAGTGGAGCTTCGACGCCCCTACCCGCGGGTGATAGGTGATCGGCACCTCCTCGATCCGCAGCTCGGCCCGGCGCGCGGCGATGACGAGCTCGGAGGCGAGCTCCATGCCCTCGCAGCGCAGCCGCATCCGCCGGTAGGCGTCCCTGGTGAAGGCCCGCATCCCGGAATGGGCGTCGGACGAGCGGACGTCGAACAGGCGGTTCAGGATGCCGGTGAGCAGCGGGTTGCCGACGTACCGGTGCAGCCAGGGCATGGCGCCGGGCAGGATCTCCCCCGCGAAGCGGGAGCCCAGCACGTAGTCGGCGCGCCCGGCGCGCAGCGGGGCGAGCAGCGCGCCGAGGTCGGCGAAGTCGTAGGTGTCGTCGGAGTCGCCCATGACCAGGAAACGGCCGTGCGCGGCGGCGAAGCCGGCGAGGTAGGCGTTGCCGTAGCCTCGCCGGGACTCGGCGACGACCCGGGCGCCGGCCGCGGCCGCCACCGCGGCGGAGCCGTCGGTCGAGCCGTTGTCGACCACGACGACCTCGCCCGCGACCCCGGCGGCGGCCAGCCCGGCCAGCGCCTTGCGGACGCAGACGCCGACCGACTCCGCCTCGTTCAGACACGGCATGACGACGGAGACCTCGAGGCGGTCGGCGGGATCACCGCCGTCGGCGCGGTCGGTGTCGGCGGCGAGCGGGCCGACGGCGAGCGGGCCGACGGTCTCCGGCGGCGGACCGCCGGTGGTACGCGAGTCGTTCACCATGCGTGACCCCCCACAGGCCAGGAGCAGACGTGCGCCGGTCGAACCTGATGGTTCGCATCCCGGACCGGCCCGGCCGCGACGATCGACCGACGAGGCCGGGCCCCGCCTGTCGGCTCGGACCAATCCTCTGGTCCGAGCAGGTCGAACGCTCGGCGTCGGGCTGCAATCTACCCATATGCGTGAGCGCCGGGCAGCCACCCTCGCCTACGGCCACGGGGAGATACGCCCCGGCTCACCGGACGCCCACACCCGCCCCCGGCTGGCCGGGTACGGCGTGACACGCCGGTGGGCGCCCAGGCGCCCCCGTGTGACGTGCCTAACGGAGAGGCGTAATCTCTGGTGCTCGTGCACCAAGGAAGTGTTTTCAACCAGGCCCCGGCCGTGCCGGCGCCCACCAGGGAGGCGGAGCCGTCCGGCGACCCCGCCTCCGCCTCCTCCCTCACGCGGCGGAAATGCCAGCACAGTCCGCCCTGCCCGGCCGCCGACAGCGCCGACCACGACGCGGCGAGAGTCACCAGCAGGCACTGTGACCAGGGCTGGAGCCTGCTCTGCAACGGGGTGATCCTCTTCGAGGACACGGGGGAGATCCTGCCCACCGGTCGCACCGTGGAGCCGCGACGCCCGTTGCCGAGGCCCGGGTGCGTACCCCGGCCTCCCGCGCCGCGTCGTGGGGCGCTCGCCGCGCCGACACCGGTCTGACCCGCCGCGGTCCGGCGAACCGCGGTCCGACCCGCCACAGCCCGGGGAACCCCGGTTCGGGGAACGAGGGCGGCGGGGTGCTGATGCCGGTCCGGCCTGCGCGAACCACCTGAACGTGGTTCACCCGGCCGGGCGGAGACCAGGCCGCGGGCGTCCCGGTCCGCGCGCCTGCCCGCGGATGGGACGAACGGGTACGGTTCCGGCGTGACGTCCATGCGGCGGATTCCGCGGCCCGTCCACCGTTCCCGTGACAGCGCCCGTCCCCGTGACAGCGCCTGTTCCCGCGACCTGCCCGGTGGGAGCGATTCGTCCCGCGTCGGCGATCTGGCCCGGGCCGGTGAGCTGGCCCGTCTGCTCGTCCGGCATGACGTCGCGATCGGCCGGCGTTTCGTGCGCACCTTCATCACGGTCGACCGGGCGATGTTCTCCGCCATCGCCGGCGCCCGGCCGCTGGTGGACCCGCTGCTGCCCCGGCTCTCCCACGCGGCGGACCACGGCATGCTCTGGTGGGGGGTGGCGGGCGCGCTGGGCGCGACGAAGGGCCGGCGCCGGCCGGCGGCGATGCGCGGCCTGCTCGCCCTGGGCGTCGCCAGCGCCGTCGCCAACGGCCCGGCCAAGCTGCTGTTCCGCCGCGGCCGGCCGCCGACACACGGCATCCCGCCGCTGCGCCGGCTGGGCCGTGACCTGACGACCTTCTCGTTCCCGTCGGGCCACTCGGCGTCGGCCGCCGCCTTCGCCACCGGTGTCGCGCTCGACGCACCCGCGGCGGCCGTCCCGGTGGCGGCCCTCGCGTCCGCGGTCGCCTTCTCCCGGGTCTACGTCGGTGCCCACTACCCGGGTGACGTGGTGGCGGGTGCCGTGCTCGGCATCGGCGCCGGGCTGCTGACGACCAAGGTGATGCCGCGGCGTCCCTGGTCACCGGCGCGGGCCCGGCCGGCGTCCGCCTGGGCCCCGGCCCTGCCGGACGGGACGGGCCTCGGCGTGGTCGTCAACGCCCGCTCCGGCGCCGGTCACCACGCCGACCTCGTCGCCGTCCTGCGGGCCGACCTGCCCGGCGCGCAGGTCGTCGAGGTCGGCCCCGACCAGGACGTCACCGAGGCCCTGGAGCGCGTCGCCGCGCACAGCAGGGTCCTCGGCGTCGCCGGCGGCGACGGGACGGTCAACGCCGCGGCCACGGCCGCGCTCGCCCGGGGCCTTCCCCTCGCCGTGTTCCCGGCCGGCACCCTCAACCACTTCGCCGCCGACGTCGGCCTGAACAGCGCCGGCGACACGGTCAAGGCGGTTCGCGAGGGCACGGCCGTCGCGGTGGACGTCGGCCGGGTCGACGGCATCGGCGCGGGCGACTCCCGGTTCAGCCGGATCTTCGTGAACACCGCCAGCCTCGGCGGCTACCCGGACATGGTCGGCGTCCGGGAGCGCTTCGAGCGCCGGATCGGCAAGTGGCCGGCGATGATCCTCGCGCTGAGCTGGGTGCTGTGGAGCGACCCGCCGTTCGACGTGGAGATCGACGGCGTCACCCGACGGGTCTGGCTCGTCTTCGTCGGCAACGGCCGCTACCTGCCCGACGGGTTCGCCCCGACCTACCGGACCCGCCTCGACGAGAGCCTGCTCGACCTGCGGGTCGTCGACGCGACCGCCCCGCTGGCCCGGTTCCGGCTCGTCGGCGCGGTGCTGACCGGTCGTCTCGGCCGCTCCCGGGTCTACGAGCAGCGGACGGTGGAACGGGTGCGGATCGCCTCCGGCCAGCCCTCGCCGTTGCCGTTCGCCAGCGACGGCGAGGTGACCGAGGGGATCCGCCGGATCGCGATCACGACGAGCGGTGCCCGCCTCGTCGTGTACCGGCCCGAGTAGACCGTGCCCGCTGCTCCCGCTGCCCGGGGGCCCCCGGTCAGTCCCCGGGAGGGCTCTGGAGCGGGATCAGCGCGCGCAGCGGGGTGGTGAGGCGGGCGAAGACCTCCGGGTCGAGCAGGTCCTCGACCAGCAGCGCGCAGGCCAGGTCGGCGCACAGCTCCATGACGCGCTCGTCCGAGGACGAGTCCGGCGCGGTGGCGAGCCGGCGGCAGGCCGGGCACAGCCGCCAGAAGCCCTCGGCGGCGCTGCGGCGGACCAGTGTCCACACCCGCCGCCGCCCGGTCAGGACGGCGCTGTCGAAGGCTCGTTCCATCGCGATCTGGTGGGCGTCGTCGTCGCGGGTGAGCACCGTGGTGAGCAGGCCGTCGAAGACCTCGAGGCTGGCCTGGTCGTGGCAGCGGCGGGCCAGCCGCGGCAGCGTGGACAGCACCCGCTTCACGTCGGCGGCGGCCGGGCCCAGGTCCGGCTCGTGTGAGCGGACCCGCGGGTACACGGTGCGCCACGGCCGTAGCAGCGCTGTGTACTCGGAGCGGTTCAGGATCGGCTTGGCGTAGGCGCCGGCGAGCGCGTCGCGCATCGCGCGCAGCGCGGTGGCGGTGATCGCCGGGTCGAGGGTCACGTACTCCGCGCCGGCCAGGTCGTCCGCGTAGATCGCGGAGAGGGCGTCGAAGGCCGCCAGGACCTCGACGATCAGCGGGGAGTCGGGGGCGAGCGCCTTGTCCCGGGCCGAGGCCAGCTGGCCGGAGTTGCGCCACAGCGAGGCCAGCGCCACCAGCTCGCTGTCGGAGGTGTGCACGAGCTGCGCCAGGATGCCGAGGATCCCGCGGAGGTTCGGATGCTCCTCCAGCCGCTCGATGCGGCGGGCCCGGAGGATCATGCCTGCCGGCCCGGCTGGCGGGTGGCCGCCATGCTGGCGGCCGGACCGGTGGTCCTCGGGACACGCGTCACGTGCTCCTCCTCGATCTCGTGGCGACCAGGTCGCGACGGGGCCCGCCGAGTGCCGGCCGGTACTCCGGACGGCGGGGGCCACGCGCGCCGGTAGCTGCGCGGGCCGGCCACGCGACGTCGGCCACGCCCCAGCCCTCGCCGGGCCGGTGCCGTGGCGCGATGCCGTGCGCCGTGGGGGACATCCCGCGGCTGTTGGCCGACCCCTGGCCGACGCATGACAGCGTCGGCCGGCCATCGGCCGTGGATGTCACTCCCGAGACAATAGTGTCGCCGGTGACGATCCGGAACCGATTGCCGGTGACAGCTTGTCACACGGAGTGCTGGGCTGGTGGCGCCGTTGGAGTGCAGATGGTAGCCGGTGCACGCCCGGAGCTCCGTGAACACGGGGAGTTAGTGCCGTGTTCGGTTACGCAGAGTGGTGTTGGGTGTGGCGAGCGTCGTCACACCGTGTTGTGGGCGGTGCGTCCGTGGTTGGTGCCCGCGGGGCCCCCGAGCGTCTCGGGAGCCCCGCAGGACCAGGTCCGGCGGTCCGCCAGGACCGTTCCCGGCCGCCACCAGGGGCCGGGCCGGCCGCCGGCGGCGGGGTGGGTCAGCCGGAGACCGGCTGGTCGTCCCGCTCCTCGGCACCGGTGCCGAGAGCGGCCTCGCCGACGCCGTCCTTGCGCAGCCCGTACCGGCGGATGGCGTCGTCCACGGTGGCCTGCTCGACATCACCCGTTCGGGCCAGTGCCTCCAGGGTCGCCACGACCACCGACTCGGCGTCGACGTTGAAGTGGCGCCGCAGGGCGGCCCGGGTGTCGGAACGGCCGAAGCCGTCGGTGCCCAGCGAGGTGTACTGCTGCGGCACCCACCGTGAGATCTGGTCGGGGACGGCGCGCATCCAGTCCGAGACCGCGACGACCGGGCCCGGCGCGCCGTCCAGGATCTGGCTGACGTAGGGCACGGCCGGCGGCTGCTCCGGGTTGAGCAGGTTGCGCCGCTCGCAGACGAGCGCCTCCCGGCGCAGCTCGTTCCACGAGGTCACCGACCACACGTCGGCGGCGATGCCGTAGTCGGCCGCCAGCATCTCCTGGGCGGCCAGCGCCCAGCGCATGCCCGTGCCGCTGGCCAGCAGCTGCGCCTGCGCCGTGGTGGAGCCTCCGGCTGCCCCACCCTCGACCGGCCCGGCGGACGCCCCCTCGCCGCCGGTGAGCGCGTCGGCGGTGCGGAACCGGTACATGCCGGCGATGATCTGGGCCGGGTCGACCCCGGCCGGCTCGGCCGGCTGCGGGACCGGCTCGTTGTAGACGGTCAGGTAGTAGAAGACGTTCTCGTTCCGCTCGCCGTACATCCGGTCGAGCGCGTCGCGGACGATGTGGGAGATCTCGAACGCGAACGCCGGGTCGTACGACACGCACGCCGGGTTCGTGGACGCCAGCAGCAGCGAGTGGCCGTCCTGGTGCTGCAGGCCCTCGCCGTTCAGGGTCGTGCGCCCCGCGGTGGCGCCGAGCAGGAAGGCCCGGCCGAGCTGGTCACCGAGCGCCCACATCTGGTCGCCGGTCCGCTGGAAGCCGAACATCGAGTAGAAGACGTACACCGGGATCATGTGCTGGCCGTGGGTGGAGTACGCCGTGGCGGCGGCGATCACCGAACCCATCGAGCCGGCCTCGCTGATGCCCTCGTGCAGCATCTGGCCGGACTCGGACTCCCGGTAGGAGAGCAGCAGCTCCCGGTCGACGGCCTCGTAGCGCTGCCCGTGCGGCGAGTAGATCTTCGCCGTCGGGAACATCGCGTCCATCCCGAACGTGCGCGCCTCGTCCGGGATGACGGGCACGAACCGGGCACCCATCTCCTTGGTCTTCATCAGGTCCTTGAGTAGCCGGACGAAGGCCATCGTCGTCGCCACCGGCTGCTTGCCGGAGCCCTTCCGCAGGTCGTCGAAGATGGACTTCGGCGGCTGGGTGAGGGTGCGGGCCCGCACCACGCGGCGCGGGATCGACCCGCCGAGCCCCGCCCGGCGCTCCCGCATGTACTGGATCTCCTCGGAGTCCGGGCCCGGGCGGTAGTACGGCGGGAGGTTGCCGTCCAGGGCCGAGTCGGGGATCTCCAGGTAGAGCCGGTCGCGCAGCTCCTTGAGCTCGGTCTTGGTGAGCTTCTTCATCTGGTGCGTGGCGTTGCGGCCCTCGAAGTCCTTGCCCAGCGTCCAGCCCTTGATGGTGTGGGCGAGGATCACGGTCGGCTGGCCGGTGTGCTCCGTGGCCGCCTTGTAGGCCGCGTACAGCTTGCGGTAGTCGTGCCCGCCGCGGGAGAGCTTGCTCAGGTCCTCGTCGGCCAGGTCGGCGACCATCCGGCGCAGCCGGGCGTCGGCGCCGAAGAAGTGCTCCCGGATGTAGTCGCCCGACGAGGTCGAGTAGGTCTGGAACTGGCCGTCGGGCGTGGTGTTCATCCGGTGCACGAGGACGCCGTCGGTGTCCTTGGCCAGCAGCGGGTCCCAGTCGCGGCCCCAGACGACCTTGATGACGTTCCAGCCGGCGCCGCGGAACAGCGACTCCAGCTCCTGCATGATCTTGCCGTTGCCGCGGACCGGACCGTCGAGGCGCTGCAGGTTGCAGTTCACCACGAAGATGAGGTTGTCCAGCTCCTCGCGGGCGGCGACCCCGAGCGCGCCGATCGACTCCGGCTCGTCCATCTCGCCGTCGCCGAGGAAGGCCCACACCTTGCTGCGCGAGGTGTCCTTGATCTGGCGGTTGAGCAGGTAGCGGTTGAACCGGGCCTGGTAGATGGCGTCGATCGGGCCGAGGCCCATCGACACCGTCGGGAACTCCCAGAAGTCCGGCATCAGCCGCGGGTGCGGGTAGGAGGACAGGCCGCCCGGCTCACCCTCCCGGCGGAACGCGTCCAGCTGCGCCTCGGTGAGACGGCCCTCGAGGAACGCGCGGGCGTAGATGCCGGGGGAGGCGTGCCCCTGGATGAAGATCTGGTCCCCGGAATCGCTGCCGGGGGAGGACGTCAGATGGTCCTTGCCCCGGAAGAAATGATTGAAGCCGACCTCGTACAGGCTGGCACTTGAGGCATATGTGGCGATATGGCCACCGACATTGTATTCGGGACGGTTCGCACGGCTGACCATGATGGCGGCGTTCCACCGGATATAAGCCCGGATCCGCCGTTCGACGTGCTCGTCCCCCGGGAACCAGGGTTCCTGCTCGGGGGGGATCGTGTTGATGAAGTCGGTGCTGGTCAGGCCCGGTACCCCGACGGCCTTCTCACGCGCTCGCTCGAGGAGTTTGAGCATGAGGAACCGTGCCCGGCCTCGCCCGGACTCCTCGATCACCGCGTCGAGCGACTCGAGCCATTCGCTGGTTTCGGACGGATCGATGTCCGGCAACTGGCTCGGGAGCCCGTCGGTGATGACCGAGAACTTCCGCGTTGTGTCCTGCGCCACGCCTACTCCTGCTCTCCGTTAGCTCCTGTGCCGATGCCCTCTCACTATCGTGCTCCGTCTCGACACGCCCGTCACGCACGCCCTGCCTACTGTGCGGTAGAGAAACTGGATCGGCACAGGCAGTTGTTGGTGGTCTGGCACCGAGGCGGTGGCGCGCCGGTGAACACGCCGCGACGGCCGTCTGACCAGCACCTGGACACGGCCCACCTGCGCGGGCCGCCGGCCGGGCGCCGGGGTGGCGCGGGCCGGTCGCACCGACAGGTGCGGGATGGTTGTGGATACGTGCGCCCGAGTTGTGGACGCCCGCCGGGGGAGGCCGAGGGAGGACGCCACCGTGGAGACGAAGACGATGACGGTGCGGACGGGGCGCGACGAACGGGTCGTCGACCTCACCGAGCCGGCGGCCGAGTTCGTCGCCGGCCACGGTGACGGACTGCTGTCCGTCTTCGTCCCGCACGCGACGGCAGGCGTGGCCATCCTCGAGCTGGGCGCCGGCAGCGACGACGACCTCCTCGCCGCCCTGGCCGACCTGCTGCCCGCCGACGACCGCTGGAGACACGCCCACGGCTCCCGTGGGCACGGCCGCTCACACGTGATGCCGGCCATCATCCCGCCATCCCTGACCGTTCCCGTCCTGGACGGGCGGCTCGCGCTCGGCACCTGGCAGTCGGTGGCCCTCGTCGACCTCAATGTGGACAACCTCGAGCGGACCGTCCGGTTCTCCTTCCTGCGCGGCTGACCGGGGTTCCCGCGCGGCCGACCGGGCCGGTCGGCTCCGTCGACCGGCCCGGTCGGCTCCGCCCGGCGGGCAAAGTCCGGCCAGTGCGCCCACCCCGGCGCCGGACCTGGGATCATCAGAACGGTCAGGAGACGTCCGACATCACATACCCGCAGGTTGGATCGATGGTGGGATCGTGTCGGTGGGTTTCGTGGGACGGGTTGACGAGGCGGCCCCGGGGTAGCGAGATTGTGTCAGCGGAGATCGTTGTGGAACGGCCGGCATCCCCCTGCTTGTCCACAACCCCCGGCGTGGCACTTGCGCACCCACCGGGTGGTCCGGTGGACTAGGCCCACGGCGGGTCGCGTGAGCGGATCGTCGCCGAACCGGTCCGCCCACGACCGGGGCGCCCCGCGACCGCGGAGCGTCGTGTAGACGAGCAGGAGGTAGCGGAGGGTGAGTCCGACCGCGGCGAACGCCGAGGGTCAGCGCCGTGCGGAACGTCTGGGAGTCGTGGCCGGGACCTTGGTCCAGTCACTCAACGAGGACGATGACATCGCCCAGGACCTCCTGGACGCCGTCACGACCTCGAGTGGCACCGACCTTGTCCCGGAGGACTCCGACGACGTCGTAGACGTCGTGCTCCTCTGGTGGCGCGAGGATGACGGTGATCTTGCCAACGCCCTCATCGACGCGCGCAGGCAGCTGTCCGAGGACGGCGTGATCTGGCTGCTGACCCCGAAGGCTGGCCGTGACGGCCACGTCGAGCCCAGCGACGTCCTGGACGCCGTGCCGACCGCCGGTCTGGTGCAGACCAGCACGGTCAGCGTCGCGGCCGAATGGGCCGGGATGCGGCTGGCCGCCCCGAAGTCCCAGCGGGTCCGTCACCGCTGAGGCCCCGGGCGCCCGCGAGCGTCCGAGGCCTCAGCGGCGGCGGTCTTCGCGATCGGGGCCGTGACCGATCGGCGCGACACGATCGCCGACGGTTCCTCAGCCGTGCCCGCGGCCAGGTCTGTGACTCGGCCCGTGGCGCGGCCCGCGGACGGGTGATCCGCGTACCCGTCCGGCAGGCGGCCCGCGGCTGACAGTCCGCGACCGGCGCCGGCCGGCCGGCGCACCCAGGTGACCAGCGGCACGGCACCAGGTGACCAGCGTCACGGCACCGCGGGCCGTCACGGCCCGCGGTGCTGATTCCGATCCCCGCCCCGCTGTCCCCGCCTCGCGGCTCGGCTCAGCGGTTCCTCGGCGGTTCCTCAGCGGCTGAGTGGTACCTGCTGACCTTCCACCGCCCCGGGGTAGCGGCTCCAGATCTTGTTGATCTCGTACTGGAGATAGAGCGGCCCACCGCCGATCAGCCAGAGCAGGAACGCGATCCCCGGGCTGAGCTCCGGCAGGCCCGCGGCACGCTGCGCCTGCGCCGTCCGGGCCCCCAGCCGCCACGCCGCCACGAACGGCGGGACGATCAGCACCCAGCCGAGCAGGAAGGCCAGCAGCGACAACGTCGGATTGACCTTGATCCGCGAGTTGTAGGCGGCCAGCTCCTTGTTGGTCTTGTACACCCACACGAAGCCGTAGATCCCGAGGGTGATCAGGGGAAGACCGAGCCACACCCCGAACGGATTACGCCGCTTCCCGAGGATGCCGGCCCCGACCGGCGGCACACCGGCCGGCGGCGGCCCGTACCCGGGCGGGACGGGATAGGTCTGCCCGGCCCCGGGATGAGGCGGGTAGGGACTCGCGCCCTCCTGGGGGAACGGCGGGTAGCCGCCCGGACCATCCGGGTACGGGCCGGGAGCGCCCGCTGGCTCGGCCGCGCCGGCGAACCCGCGCGGGCCTGCGTGCGGCGCTCCAGGAGGGCCGTCCGGGAACGATCCGAAGGCACCGCCGGGCCCGGACGACGATCCGCCGGGGCCCCCGTGGCCGCCAGGTCCCCAGCCAGGTGGGCCGGACGGCGGCATGTGATCGGTCAAGGTGGTCACGACCTCCCTGCTGTCGGCATCCGCGGGACGCCCGACGCGCCGCTGTGCGGCCCCGTCCGCGGCATTGCCGCGAGCCGGGGCGCCGGCCGGAGAAGCACACTCCGCCCGGTCACCTTCTGTCCTTGTCCGGCACGACTTGCTCGCCGCGGTCGTTGACCGGTCAGACTAGGGCACCAGAGTCCCAGAAACCTGCTCCCGCGCCTTCCTGTGGCTTCGCTGACCGGAAAAGTGCCATCCGCGGCCGGCCAGGCACGTTGTGAGACTGTTTCCGGTTTCTCATCTTCGAGTGCCGCCGTGGGCGTGGGTGGTTGTCTGCGCCGTCTCGGCGCATCGGCACCACGTCGACACCACATCGCCGCCGCCGTGCGCGGTCCTGGCCTACCCGCCGGATCCGGCACACCGGCCGCAGCCGGAGCGCAAGGCCGCGCTCGGCGGTGGCATGCTGGCGGAGAGGACCGACAGGTCGCGAAGACCGAGAGGTCGAACAGCACCGCAGGACGCGAAAACCAACCGCAATCGAGAGGAAGAGCTCGTGACCGTCGACGTCGGAGCCGTCGCCCCCGACTTCTCGTTGAAGGACCAGAACAACGAGGTCGTCACCCTGTCCGACTTCCGGGGCCGCCGCAACGTGGTGCTCCTGTTCTACCCGCTGACCTTCACCGGCGTCTGCCAGGGCGAGCTGTGCTCAGTCCGGGACGACCTGGCCTCCTTCCAGAACGACGACGTGCAGGTGCTGGCCATCTCCGTCGACTCCGCCTTCGCGCACAAGGTCTGGGCCGACCAGCAGGGCTACGAGTTCCCGCTGCTGGCCGACTTCTGGCCGCACGGCGAGGTGGCGAAGGCCTACGGGATCTTCAACGAGGAGAAGGGCATCTCCCTGCGCGGAACCTTCATCATCGACAAGGAGGGCAAGGTGCGCTGGAAGGTCGTCAACAACATCCCGGACGCACGCGACCAGGCCGAGTACCTCAAGGCCCTCGCCTCGCTGTAGTCCCGGCGAGCGGCGGGCCGGGTCGCTCCGCCCCGTCGGACCCCCGCGAGGTGTTCCCGAGCCAGGGAACACCTCGCGCGTGTCCGGGCGTGGCACGGCACGGGCGACGTGCGCCGCCGGTCCTCGAGGACGGTGAACCTCATGCCGTGTTACCGCTGCAGTGCACGACAGACCGACCCGGTCCGGGGCGCCAGCCCCTGGCAACGCGCGGTCGTCGGCGGCGAACAGGTCCTGGTCTGCCCGACCTGCCGCCCCTCCCCGGAGTGGGAGAAGATCCTCGACCGCTGCGACCGCTGCGCCTCCACCCACCTGGCGAAGGCCCTCGGCACGGTGTTCTGCCGGGCCTGCGGCGAGCGGAAGTCCCCCGATCGGCAGCCCGCCGGCCGCGCGCCCGCCCCTGAACCACCTCCGTCGGCCCACGAACCGGTCCCATCCACGCCCACGCCGCCGCGGACCGCCCCCACCGCAGCCGAGACCGCCCCCGGCGCAGTCGAGACCACAGCCGGTGCGGCGCCGCGCCGACCGGCCGCCGGCTCCGCCAGGAGCACAACGGCCACCACAGACACCCCAGAAGCCTCCCTGGGACGTCCTGACGGGGAGCCGGTGGAGCTGGCCGCGGAGGGGCCTGAGCGTGCCCTCAGCGGAGACCTGGCCGCCGACGTGGACGCCGCCCTCGCCCGCATGTTCGGGCGGCCACGCCCGGTTTCCTGACCCACGATCCGGGATCATCCGCTAACGTTGCGACCGGACACGGTCACCTCCGCCGATCCGGCGGTCGGCCGTGCCCCGGACGAACGATGCCTGTGCGTAGGCTGGCATCCATCCCGGGCGCGTAGCTCAGCGGGAGAGCGCTCGCCTTACAAGCGAGTGGTCGCAGGTTCGATCCCTGCCGCGCCCACCCACCCGGTCCCACACGGCGGCTGAACAGCCACGGACCCTATTAATCTCGATCATGTCCCGTCAAGGGGCTCCGGGCTCTGCGCTCCCACAGCGATTAATTCTGCAAGATCACGATGTTGCCAGGGTGCCGGGCTCTTCCTATGCTCCCGCCCCGTGTCCTCGACGATCACCCCTACGCTCCGTCCGCCGGGCGGACCCCTGTCCCACGGCCCGACCGTCGCAGATCCGATGTGGAACCTGCTCCTGATCAATTGGGACTTGTCTCTCGAGTCCGCCGACCGCAAGCCGAACACGCGCCGGATCTACCTGCACGCCGGCCGGCTGTTCGTCGCCTGGCTCCTGGCCCTCGAGGAGACCCCGGCCGAAGGCGCCGTCGACCACGCCGGGCGGCCCGCGCTCCCGCGCCCGGCCGGGCCCGAGGAGATCACCCGTCAGCACGTCGAGGCGTTCCTGGTCGCGTTCCGGGCCACCCCGACCCCGCGCTGCCCGAACGGTCCCGGCCAGGCGTACGCGAATCAGGTCTTCCGGGCGCTGCAGCAGTGGATGGCCTACCTCCTCGACGAGGAGGACATCGACCGCAGCCCGATGGAGCGCATCAAGGCGCCGAAGGTCGACCAGCGGATCCCGGCCGAGCTCACCGACGACCACGTCCGCGCGCTGCTCGCCTCGTGCGTGGCGGTGAAGACCGGCAATCCGAAGTTCGACGAGCGCGCCCGGTTCGTCGCCATCCGGGATCAGGCGATGATCAGAACGTTCCTCGACCTCGGCGCCCGGCGCGCGGAGGTCGCCGGCATGACGGTTGCCGACGTCGATCTCCACCTGCGCACGATCAAGGTCACCGGTAAGGGCGGCAAACAGCGGATCCCCGGCATCGGGCGCACCACTGCCCTGAGCCTGGGCCGCTACCAGCGCCTACGCGCCGGCAAGCCGTACGCGGACCAGACCGGCGCGATCTGGCTCAACGAGACCGGCACGGCGCCGCTCACCCACTCCGGCCTCGGGCAGCTCATCGAACGCCGCGGCCTGCTCATCGGCCGCCCAGGCACCCACTGGCACGAGTTCCGCCGCAAGCTCGCCGACGACTGGCTCGACAACGGCGGTGACCGCGGCGCCCTCATGATCCACGCTGGCTGGACGTCCCACGAGATGGTCGAGCGCTACGGCGCGGCCGGCCAGCGCCGCCGCGCCCGTAACGCCCACGCTCGGTTGGGGCTGGCCGACAGATTTTGACGGTGGCCGGCGATAGCCTGGGCAATCCTCGACGACTACCAAGGGGGCGTCATGCCGACTGCGGCGCGCGACGTGGCAGCCATCCTCCGCAGCCGGCTTCCTGGGCTGGGGACGAAGAAGCTGCACAAGATGCTCTACTACTGCCAGGGTCACCACCTCGCGACCTTCGGTGAACCGCTGTTCGGCGAGACGATTTCGGCCTGGGACATGGGACCCGTAGTCGGCCAGCTCTGGTACGAGGAGCGGAACGGGCCGGCCGGAGCACCCGGCGGCGCCGAGCTGGACGAGGCGGAGCTGAACACGATCGGCTACGTCCTGAGCCGCTACGGCACACTGACAGGTACCGACCTGGAGGTACTCAGCCACGGGGAGCCCCCTTGGGCCGAGGCCAACCGCGGGCGCCTACCCAGGACTTCGGCGCCCATCTCGCTGGACGTCATGCGCGAGTACTTCGCCACCGGCGGCGCGCCCGGCGACGCCGAGGACGATGAGCCCGCCCTGGACTCCGCCGATGTGTCCCGCTGGCTCGCCGGCGCCGCCGACCGCCGCGGGCCGGACATCCCAGACGACCTCGACGCGCTGCGTGCGAGGCTCAGTGCCTGACACTCCCGAGCCGTGGCGGCTGGTGAACTTCCTCGACCGACTCGACCTGTGGATCGGGCTGGAATCGCCGCCTGAAGAGATTCGCCGGCTCGTAACCACCTGGATCTTCACCCGCACGGATGACCCCTATCAAGGCGCCCGCCGCGAACCCGGGTTCGCGAACCTCTGGTTCTCCTCCATCCCACGCTCCGAACACAAGGACTGGAGCGCGGTCTGCTGCTCCTTCTGGATCGACGAACGCGACCACGTGGTGCGCTGCGACAGCTTCGCCACGCTGAACAGACCCGTCTGACCTCCACCGTCGAAGCCCCCGCCGCGGAGATGCGGCGGAGCCTCGACGCGTATGCGAGGGCGTGCAGCTGGATTCGTCCCACCGATAGCTCGGCATTCCCCGCCATCCGGAGCGGGTCGGTTCCTCTATGCACTCGACGGGTGATGCTCCGGCAGCCTCTGGCACACTGCCGCGATGAATATCGAGAACGGGCCGGCCCCGCGCGAACCCATGGTGATCAGCGTGACGGCCGACGATGACGTCCGCGAGCTGGCCGCCTGCGAAGATGATGCCGCCCGTTTGGCCGTCAGTGCCCAGCGCAAGGCAGACCGGGTCGCGGGCGAGTCGGCGGGCGCCAGGTGGGCTCGCAGTATTCCCCTGGCCGAGCTTGAGTCCGCGCTCCTCATGTCGGTCCGAGACTGGGCCCGCGAGGGCTACCACCCGCCCAAGATGCCCCAGCTCGCCGAGGCATCGCGCGCCGCCGGGTACACCCGCGACACTCCGTCCTACCGCTCCGGCTTCTACAACGGCGCAGATGCCGTCCACAAGCAGCGGATCCAGGAAGCCAGTCCGCTGACGTGACCACCGCCCCGGGCAGTGGATTCGGAACCACGTCACCCAGGGCCGGGCGGCCGGCCCGGCCGCGGCCGGCGGCGCGGCGCGTATGGGCAGCCGACTATCCGGCCGGAGACGGGCGCGAGCACGGCTCGGAGCGCCCGTAGGTCGGCGTCGGCGAGGGCCGCTCGCCGGACGAGCAGGACGAGACCCCCCTCGCGCTCCTCGACGCTCGTGGCGTCCTCCGTTGTCTCGACCAGCACCCTTGGCCCCCCTACTCGGTCCCGGATCGCAATTGATCATCTTGTCAATACGAAAACTAACTCTCCGGGCAGGCTAGGAAGACGCACGGTGGTGGGTTCTGTCGGGTTGTTGTGCGAAGAATGACTATGCGTATTCAAATGAGTTGCCCTGTTCGTTCTCTGTGCGTGCTCGCCGTCACATGTGACGGCGGGAGTGCACATGTAGGTGACTGGTACTCACGTACTAGCCACCGCCTCCCGAACGCGGTGAACTGATCTAGCTGGACGGACGATGACACGGGGGTGTCGCTGGTGAACGGCAGTCGACGACCACAACGCCACATGCGGCTACGGATCCGCGCGGGCACCTGCAACGGGGGTGCCCACCGCCCACCCACGCCAGCGTTGTTCACCGTGGTTCGGATGGCCGACGGCGTACCCGTCTCGGCGAACCACTGGTTCGGCACCCGGCGAGCCGCGCAGGCCTGGACCGAGCGCCAGGACGAGCCCAACGCCTGGTTCGTCGTTCCGTTCCTGGCCGCATGACGCGCGCCGGGCCCGCGGCGCCACCACACGCCTCGGGTTCGGCGCGGACCACCCCACCGACGAGGGAGACAAACCCGTGGACGGTCATAGCCCACCGACGCAGGGAACCGCGACACCTGACCCGCCGAGCGGCCCGGACCACTGGAGCGACCCTGGCGCCGGGTCGGGGGTCTCGGGTCCGGTCGAGTGGCTGCAGGCCACGACGCCGGCCGCCGACGTCCTCGCCGTCGGCGCGGTCCGCCAGGCCGTGATCCTGCGCTGCGGCCGTGGGCCCGACCTCATCGTGCCCGCGCAGGCCTGGGCGCGGTTCGTGGCCGAGATCCGCCAGGGCCTGTACGACAACCTCTTCGACCACTAGCCGAGATCGTTAGGAGGCGCCGATATCCTGACGACATCGACGACCGTCCGCAAAAGGAGAGCCCGTGCGTGTTCAGCGATTTGAACCCTTCCTCAAAGCGCTCATTCCGGTCAGCGGGGGCGGAGTGATTCGCGAAGCCAAAACCTTCGCAGAGGCGGGATTCAAGGGCGCCGGTCCGTACGGTCTGATCGTCTCGTTCGCGTCCGGTGGCTCCCTTTACGCAAACATCGTGTCCTCGGCGCCGCCCGGTGGTGACGACCACACGCAGCCCGAGACGATTGTCGAGGGGGAACCGCCAACCCCGGTCCCGCTGCCCGACCTTGAGCTATCCGGGGGAAAAGTTCGCACCCGTGACGTTGAACAGTACCTCCGGGCGCTGATCCTCAACAGTGGGAACCCTGAGGTTGCCGCTGTACGAGTGCTGTCCGAGAAAGACGGCTTCCACAAGTACGGCATGAACATCGAGTTCCACCGCAGGAACGTCTGTCATCTTTATTTCCTGCAGACGCTCCCGGCTGGCCGCACCCCGCAGTCGGGACAGGACTATCAATGGCTGGAGGCAATGTGAACGGCATTATCATCCCGTTATTGGCCAATGCTGCAACCTGCCCCGTTTGCGGCCAGCGTGCCGGAGTCAGGAACGGCACCATCAACATCCACCAGAAGCCCGGCGGTGGCACCTGCCCCGGCAGCGGCAGCCCTGTCTGAACCTTTCCCTGCTGGCGTGAGGCCTCCAACGGCCCGCCCACACCCCGAGGCCCCGCCGCAGCGTCGCGACCTGGCCCCAGGCCTCCACGAGGTCTCCGCCGCGGACCGCGCCGCGATCGCGGCAATCTGGCTCAGCTACTTCAACAGGTGATCATTATGCCCATCACGGCAGAACACATCCGTACGACCCTGACCGGCTACCTCGACACCTACCCCGAGGACAAGGAGGCCCTCGCGCCCGCCGTCGGGCTCCTCGACGCAGGGGCCAACCTCGCCTCTCGAGGCGAGTTCCGCGGCCACGCGACCGCCGGAGCGATCCTCGCTGACGCCGACGGCAGCATCCTGCAGATCCACCACCTGGCTTTGGGCCGGTGGCTCCTGCCGGGCGGTCACCTCGAGGCAGGAGACGGCTCGCTACAGGACGCCGCCCTACGCGAGCTCGTTGAGGAGACCGGCATTCCCGCCGGCGCGGTCATCTCCGCGGCCGCCAGCCCGATCCACATCGACGTCCACCCCATCCCCGCCAATGGAACCAAGGGCGAGCCGGACCACCAGCACATCGACTTCCGGTTTCTCTTCCGCACAGATGCCGAGGTCGGCCAGCTCCAGGCCGAGGAGGTCACCGCCGCGGACTGGCGCCCGGTCGATAGCGTCAGCGACGAAACACTGCGGCGCCGCATCGCGGCCGCTCTTCGCTGAGACAAGGGTGTGATGGCGGTGACGTGGACGACGGTCCCCGACCTGGTACGTCAAACCGTGGAGGGGCACATCGGGCACGTCACCGCCGCGCACGACGTGCCCGGTGGGGAGAACAACGACCTCGCCGCCGTGGTGCACGGCCAGGCCGGGCCGGTGTTCGTGAAGGCCGTGAACGGAGTCGGCCGGCAGATGCGCTGGCTCCGGAACGAGATCACCGCCGGGCAGCTCGCCGCCGGCATCGCACCGGCGGCGCTGTTCGCCATCGACGCCGATGACTGGCTGATCGTCGGGTTCGAGTACGCCCCCGGCCGGGCGGCGAGTCTCGCGCCCGGCTCGGCGGACCTGCCCGTGGTCGCGGCCACCGTCGACCAGCTCAGCCAGCTGGCCGCGCCGGGCCTGCGGAGCATGCGCGCTCGGTGGGAGGGCTGCACCTGGTGGGAGCAGCTCGCCGAGGTGAACCCGGCGGCTGTCGAGGGTTGGGACGTGCCCGAGGCCGAGCGGTGGTCGGCGCGCGTCCCGGTGCTCGTCGAGGGTGACCGGCTGATCCACGCCGACCTGCATGGCGACCAGTTCCTGATCGGCCCGGCCGGGACACGGGTCGTGGACTGGGGCTGGCCCGCGGCGGGCGCCGGGTGGGTGGACGCGGCCTTCCTGCTGCTGCGGCTCGTCGAGGTCGGACACGACCCGAACAGCGCGGAGGCATGGGCCCACGGCTTGTCCTGCTGGACGCTCGACCGGGACACGCTGACGGCGTTCGCGCTGTACGTGGCGGGCCTTTGGGGCTACCGGGCGGTGACGGTCGGGGGCGCCGGATGGGCGTCGCGCGCCGGGGCAGCTCGGCGCGTGGCCGCATGGGTACTGCAGTCGGCGGCCCCCTCGACCCTTCGGTCTGCATCCGCCTAAATCTTCCCCACTGGCGTGAGGCCTCCACTGGCCCGCCCACACCCCGAGGCCCTGCCGCAGCGTCGCGGCGGGGCCTCGGCCGTCGGCGGCCCGGCACGCTACCCGAGGGCGGCGCTGCGGTGTAGAGCGAGCTGGTGGCCCAATTCGGCGACAGCGGGAAGCGTGCCCCAGCCTGCGTTCATCCGTTGCCACAGATCATCCACCGGTCGAATCACCCACCGCACGGGCCGATGCTCGATAGCGGCGAGCGCGCTTCGTGCCGCGTCGGCGGCCTGCTCAGGGTCAGGATTCTTCCGGCGCAGGAATGAGCGGGCCAGCGCGTTATACGTACCTCCCATCTCTCCGAACTGGCCGGTTCCTGCGAGTAGCCGAAGTGAGCTGCGTGCGTGCGATTCGGCTGCCACCCCATCGCCGAGCGCTGCATACACAGATGCGCTGGCAGCGTGGGCGTTCTGCTCGTCGAGGGTGAGCGGACCTGGAACGGTGATATCCACCAGGATGTGATCCCACATGTCCTCGAGCGCAGAGCGAGCCTGGGTCGGTCGGCGCGCCTTCGCGGCGGACTGCGCCTCGTTCGCCGCGAGCGTGGGGAGGATGTAGGGGTCGGCATCGACCCGGGCCGATGCTGCGATGTTCATCGCTCCGATGTAATCGCCGCCAAAGTGAGCCAAGGCCCATTCCATGGAGGCGACCGATCCGGCCAGTAGCCGGTCTCCCGCCTCCTCGGCGTGATGCTCGGCGATGGGGAGATGGGCATGAGCGACCGAGTCTTGGCCCAAGTCGAAGGCGAGCGTGGCGATGTAGTACGAGTACCAGCCGGCCTGTCCGGTGAGCCGGCGACGCACCTCCGGGGAGACCCGAGTGTCGAGCAGCTTCTGTACACGGATCCACCCGGCCTCGAGATGCGGTACCAGCGCGAGCCTGGGAGTCGTGTTGTAGGTCTCGGCGATTCGGCGGAGGTCGACGCCGATCTCTCGGAGTGTCTTAGGGATGGGATCGGCTCGGGCGAGTCGCTCGGAGAGTGCGGACGCTGAAGCGCCCGTAGCGAAAATGAATCCGGTTGCGAGGCCGCCGGTCTGAAGGAGCTGTCTCCGGTCCGTGGTGTCCTCCTCGGCCGCAGGGGAGCGCTCCTCTGAGAGTGCCTGGAACCCTGGGCTTTGGTCTAGTCGATCAAGCGCGGTGATTGTCGATGTTGACTGGCGCTCGGAGAGGTCAGGAGGGCTCGCCGCAGGGGACAGCTTGTCGGCGGCCTGGCGCAGCTTTTCGGCTTCGACCATGCGGCAAAGTCTGATGATCTCTCCGCCGGCGCCGAGCGCCTCGTCGACCAACTGGGCGAACCTGTCGGACAGTGGTTCCTTCTCGCGTTCGCATCTGCTGATAGCAGCACGTGCCTTCGGGAAGCCGGCGGCGGCGGCGAGTGCGTCCTGGGTGAGCCCCGCGTCAGTACGGCGGCGGCATAACTCCGCGCCGAGCTGGGCGAGGGGTGAGGGGGCGTCGTCCATCCCGGTGGTCCTCCGGGCGTGATGTCGAGGGCGTGTGAGTCCGGGCTCTCACATGTAGGTGACTGATCATCACGTACTAGCTGATCGTCCGGCCTGCATGCTCGGATGCATTGCGTGAGCGCATCAGACCATAGCCGGAGCGTGACCGCGAGGCGCGAGCTTCCCGACATCTGGCCTCGCCGCGAGGGCGCGCCCCGCCAGGGCAGGGCTCAGACACTGTCCACAAGATCGAGAATGCGATCAAGGATCGCAATCACATACGCGCGCCGCGGTGCCTCGATGCTGAGTAGGCGCGTCAGTATCCGTATCTCCTCGGTGCCTGACGCAGCGATCTGCCCGGCCAGCGCCTCGACTGGCAGGGGCTCACCGGTCTCGTGATCCACACTGACCCTGTGTCGGATCGTTCCGGTCGAGTCTCGGAACTCTTGGATCACCGCTCGCGGATGATCTTTCGGGATCGGGTCACCGCCGAGTGCGACGAGCTCGGCGGAGCCTTCCTGCCAGTCCAACGCCTCCTCTACGCCTGCGATCGTGTCGTCGGTGACGGACTGGCTCTCGCCTCGTTCAATCCGGCCGATGGTGGCGATGCTGAGCTGCGCACGCTTCGCAGCCTCGAGTTGGCTGATACGCAGCGTCTTCGTTCGGTAGGCACGGATGGCCCGTCCAAGGTGCGCTGCCTGCTCATCGGTGAGATCCATCGCGCCCATTCACTCATGAGAACTCATATCGAGTGGAGCCCATGGTGGCCCATTGGCGTGGTGTCGCGCAGACGGTCCCCCGTCGTGTGATCTTTAGCATCGCTTGAGTTGACATGAGACTTCATGAGTCCACATCATGTCGCTCATGTCGCGAACGATGACCATCGAGGTGAGCGGCGACGAGATCCGGTCCAAGCGGGTCTCCTGCCGCTTGACCCAAACCGAGCTGGCGACGCGCGCCGGTGTCGACCAGGGTTGGCTCTCCAAGATCGAACGTGGACGAGTACGCACGATCTCGCCGCGATTCCTCCGCGCGATCGAAGAGCACATCGGTCCGGTGACTGCCACTCCCACGGGCACCACCAGCTCGGACACGCCGTGACGTCGGGTCGGGTGCCTCCGCAGATGGGGGAGACGCCGGCCGAGCGCCACCTCCGGGCGGTGCGTGCCGGTCACATGCGTGCGGCGAAGGCGCCGTCGGCCGAGTCGATTTCCGCGCCGGCGCGGTCCGCGTTTCTGAGCAGCTTCACCCGGAAGGCGATGGAGCTGCATCCGGGTGCGTCGGCGGAGGAGATCGCGCGGATCGCCGCGCATCTGCGTAAGGCGCACTTCGCGGCGCTGGGGAAGGCCTCGGCCGCGGCCCGTGTGTCGCGGCGGAGGGCCACGGCGCCGTGATCACCCGTCCGGCCTGCACACGGGGGGCCAGACCGGACGGGATCACCGGAGTTGGCCCCTCGCAAACGCCCTCGACGACCTCCGAGAGGAACCGTTCATGAAGGTACAGGACACCCGAAGGCGGCATCTGCTGTTGCTGGCGACGCAGGCGAGCCGGTTGCCGGTCGCGGTGGTGACGGCCGAAGTGCGCCGTCTCGCGCCGGACACGGCGGGCCGCGCCACGCTGTGGGCCCAGCTCGCGCAGGCGCTGCGTGACGTGGACGCCGCCGACGTCAACGAGCTCGCGGAACTGGCCGCGGCGGTCGACCCGCTGCTCGTCCAGCTCGTGCCGGCCCGTGACGTGGTGCCGGCGGTGGCCCGATGACCCCCGACCTTCGGCGGCGTGACCATGCCCGGCTCGTGGGCGAGCGGATCCGCATGGTCCGCACCCAGCAGGGCTTGAGCCTGGCCGACGTCGAGAAGAAGTCCGCCGGCAAGATCAAGACTGTTGTGATCGGCTCGTACGAGCGTGGCGATCGGATGGTCACCGTCGAGCGTCTGGCGGAGATCGCCGAGTTTTTCGGTGTCCCGGTCAGCGTGTTCCTCGCGGGCGCCGAGACGCTCACGACGCCCCGGCCGCGGATCGTCCTCAATCTCGTGGCGTTGCGCTCCGCCCCGCCCGAGGCGGACCCGCTCCGCCGGTGGGCCACGCTCATCTGCCGGATCCGGGGGGACTGGAACGGCCTCATCCTCTCCGTCCGCGTCTCCGACATGGTCCACATCGCCGCGGCGCTCAGCACCACACCCGGCGGCGCGCTGGACCTGATGAGCCAGTGGGGTGTCCTGCACGACCTCCCCAAGCTCGCCGACCTCGAGATCGAGCTCGGTAACACGATCGGCTGGAAGCGATGAGCACGCCGAAGCGGCCGATGGCCTCCGTATCCGACGCGGAGCTCTGGGACGCGATCACGAACGCCACCTCGGCCGCGATCGCGTACCGCGGGCAGGGCCCGACGGTGCACGGCGTCGCCCGCCGCCTCTCCGTCCCCCGCTACGCCGTCGCGGTCGCCGACCTCGAGGGCCGGCTCGCCGAGCTGTACGCGGCCGGTCTCCTGGCTCACCGCTCCATCGGAAAAGTCATCCACTGGCGAGTCACCTCCGCCGGCCAGGCCCACGCCCAGGCGCTGCGCGAGCGTGACCTCACCGACGTCGAGACGTGGCCGGCGATCGCCGCGCACCTTTCCGAACGGGCGACGAGCGGCCGGCACGCGGACGTCATCTCGCCGGCCGCGATCGCCCGGACGCTGGCGGTCGAGACCCGGCGCGTCCTGGCCTGGCTGACCTGCCAGGCCGCGGCCGGCCTGGTCGTGCAGAGCACCCTCCACGACCGTCCCGTCTGGGCGATCACCCCCACCGGACGCGACCGCACCCTCCAGACCACCCAGGCGGCGAGCGCATGAACCCGCCCGCCAGCTGGATGACGCCGGCCGCGGACTCCGAGCGGCCCACCGGCACCTCGACGCACGACGCACCCTCCGGGCAGACGCCGATGGTCCCCGCCCAGGCGGACCGAGAGGGCCGGCGTCGGGCGCTGCTCGCCCTGGCCCTGAGCCCGATCCAGGACCCGGACCAGCTCGCCGCCCACGTCGCCGCGCTGACGCCTGACTCCCCGGACCGGATGGACCACTGGTCCCGCCTCGTCCTGGCCGCCGGCGCGGCCGGCGCCGAGCCGAGGCGGATCGTTGCCATGGCACTGACCGTCGGCCCGGTGCTGCTGGCCCTGGTCCCGGAGCCGCCGCCGTTCGAGATCGACATCGATCACGACACGGTCGCGCTCAAGATCGGGGGTGCCCGGTGACCGGCCTCGGGTCGCACTGGACGGACGGCCCGGTCATCGCGCAGAGCGTCCGCAGCCTGGCTATCCAGGCCGAGGCGCTGCGGATGGCCGCGGACTGGTGCGAACTCGGGCACATCCTTGGCGTGGGCACGATCGCGGTCAGCCCATCCGCCGCGATCAGCGTGCACGTCGAGCCCGCGGGCACGCTCCCGCCCGCCGCGGTCCGGCTCCGGTCGCTGTGGTCGGTGTGGGACGCGGCCGAACTCGAGATCGGCGTACCGGTCCGGCTCGCCGCCGGCACCTGGGGGCAGCTCGTCAGCCTCCGTGTGCCCGTCCCCGGCTTGGACCTGACGCTGTGGTGCTACGAGCGGATCACCAACCCGCGCCTGGCCGCAGCGTGACAACCCCCGGGCCCGCTACGGGCGGGCGGCTGGCCGCCGGGCGCGACCGTGGCGGGCCCGGGATCCCCACGGGGGCGGCCGCCGATGCCTGATGACGTCGTGCTGCCGCTGCGCGAGCTGCTGCTGATGGATGAGGACATCCGCCGGCAGCTGCGGGACCGGCGCGCCTTCCTGTGGCGGACGGGTCTGGCGGCGCATCCGCAGCGCTGTCCCGCGGACGGTGCCGCGCTGCTGTGGGCGTTGACCGAGGACCCGAAAGACCCGAAGTGGCTGCCCCTGAACGCCACGCCGACGCGGGCCGGAGCCGTCGCTATCTACCGCGACGGCGGCGCGCGGATCGCGCGGGTCAACCCGCCGGCCGACGTCCCGGGCGGCCGCTGGGACACCCATTTCGCCACCTGTGCCGATCCCGGGCGCTGGCGGCGGCCGCGGCACTGAGACACCGGCCGGCCTGCCCGAGGCCGGCCCATAGCACCCGAGAGGACACCTGTGATCGCAGTGGAGGGGGCCGGCCCGGCCGGCCGGACGGTGCTCGTCGACCACGTGACGGCTGGGCGTCTGCGATGAGCGTGCCTCTGCGCGTCTCGTCGAAGCTGCCGCCGACGCAGGAGACCAACGGCCTCCTGGAGATGATCAAGCGATTTGTGCGGGCGAACGAGCCGGTTCTCGCGATCGTGCGCCTGGACACCGTGCGGCTCACGACCCACACGACCGAGGGCCTGATCGTGCCGACGATCGAGATCCGGGAGGCCGAGCCGGAGGGCCGCGCGCTGCCCGCGGACATGCTGCGGGACCTGCTCGACCGGGGGCGTCACGACCGTAACCGGATCACGACCCTGCCGTTCGTCGACGTCGAGACGGCACGGTGATGACTCCGTCGGAGACCTGGTCGGTGGCGGCCGCGATCGTCGCCGCGTTCGCGGCCGCGTACGCCGTGGCGCACGCTCTGGTGTTCGCCGGCGGGATGGCGGTCCGTCGCGTCCGCGCGCCGCGGCCGGCACCGGCCGCACCGCCGCCCGCGGCCGTCATCCCGGCCGACCCGCCGACGGTGCCGCTGCGTCCACCCGCGGTCGGCGCCTGATGGCCCGCTCGCGTCCGCCGTGGCTCCCCGTCACAGTCACGGCCGCGCCCAGCGCCCGCCCGACCGACGAGATTCCCGCCGACACGCGCCGCCTGGTCCTCGCCCGGGCCGGTGGCCGGTGCGAGTCGTGCGCCGGTGACCTCGACATCTCCCGCTACTCCCTGCACCACCGCCGTCCCAAGGGCATGGGCGGCTCCCGCGCGACCGATCTGCACTCGCCCACGAACCTCCTTGTCCTGTGCGGCCGCGGCGCCGACGGGTGCCACGGCGACGTGCACGGCCACCCGGTCGCGGCCCGCGACGCCGGGATGCTCGTTCGTCGCGCCGCCGACCCTGCCCGGGTGTCGGTCCTGATCCACGGCACACGCCGGGTCCTGCTCACCGCTGAGGGCTCCTACGCCGAGGAGGCGCGATGAGGCTGCTCCTGGTACCGGTCCGTCCGGATGCGATCCACGCGCACCGGGTCACGGCCGCGGTCCTCGGCCTACACACCCTGGCGTTCGCCGGCGCGGTCGCGCGATCCACGCGGGACTACCCCGGCCCGGGCGGCTTCGTGCCCGCCGGCACGGGGACGACGCCGCAGGAGGTCGCCGCCGAGGCGACCCTGTGTCGGGCTGGCCTGTGGCGGCCGGCGCACGTCGAGGAGATCGGGCAGGGCTACTACCTGGACTCCTGGGACATCGCCGTCGCCGCGATGCGGCTGGTGCGTGCCTGATGCCCTGGTTCCGTATCAGCGACGACTTCACCGACCACCCCAAGGTTGAGGCCGCCGGCAGCGAGGCCGTGGGCCTGTGGGTCCGCCTCGGTGCGTATGCCGCCCGCCAGCTCACCGACGGTGTCATCCCCGGCCCGGTCGCGCTGCGGTACGGCGACCAGCACCTGATCGACCGGCTCGTCGCCGTGCGCATGCTCGACGTCGTCGAGGACGGGTGGGTGATCCACGACTACCTCGGCCACAACCCGTCCCGCGCGGAGATCCTCGCGGACCGCGCGGTGAAGAAGGCGGCCGCCGTCGACCCGGAGCTGCGCGGCATCGTGAAGGCGCGCGACGGGAACCGGTGCCGCTACCAGGGGTGCGGCCGGCTGGTGAGCTGGGCGGACCGGCGCACGGTCCGCGGTGGGGTCCTGGACCTCGTCGACCCGGCCCGGCCGGTGGGGCTGGACAACCTCGTCGTGGCCTGCCGCGGCTGCCAGAAACGGCACGTCGGCCGCGCGGCCGAGCACGCCGGGATGGCGCTCGGCCCGATCCCCCAGGCGCCGCCGCCCCCCGGGCCCGGCCGGCCGGGCCGATCCAGATCCCATCTGGAACCGGTCCAGAACCAATCCGGATCCGATCCAGGTTCTATCCAGATCCCACCTGGATCGTGTCCAGATCCGATCCAGACCCCATACCCAGTCCCATCACCACCCCTTCGGGGTGGTGGTGATGGGACTGAGGGGAACACCGCCGCGCAGGTGAGCTCGAGCGAGCCGGCGCCGCACCTCGCGGTAGTCCCGGTCGATCCCCTGGCCTCCGCTGACGGTGAGGACACACGCCCTGCGGCCGCACCCGCCGGCGCTCCGCCGGCGGGCTTCACCGTCGCGGCCTATGCCGCCGTCGATCACGCGCGCGCGTCGCTCGCCGCGGCCGCCACGCGCGCGGGGTTCCGCCTGGTCTCCAAGAGCGGTAAGCCGATCCGCCACCATCCCGAACCCGCCGCGTACCGCCAGCACCCGCTGCCGCTGTTCGCCGAGCCGGTCCCCGACCTGCTCGGCCCACCGATGGCCGCCCCCGCCGCACCTCTCCCGTCGCTCGCCGCCGAGACCGCCTGACCCGCACGAGAGGCAAAAGCTATGGATCATGTCGGATCGATAGATCACACTCCTTGGTGGGAGGTGATCAGCCGTGTACTCAGCCCCGTACGTCGCGTCCGAGGACCGCGAGGACATGCCCGCCACACCCCCCGAGCGGCCACACCCCCCGCACTGCCAGGGATGGGCCGGGACCGACGAGGAGGGCCGGCCCCGTCCGTGCCTGACCTGCCGCCCGTGGCTACGCCGCCGGCTCCGGTGGGGAGCGCGGACCCCGGTGAGGACCACGAGCTCCAGCTGACCCGGGGCCGGTACCGCTGGTCCTGGACCTGCTCGACCTGCCGCTGGGCTGGCCTGGACTTCCCGACGGCCACGGCCGCCGAGGCCGACCACGACGCGGCCGCCGCGCTCGCCGCGACGCTGGCCACCACCGGGCCGATCCCCGTCCCGATGCCACCCCTGCCCACCGTCCCGCCGCCGGCCGAAGGCCCGGTGCGCGCCGGGCGGCCGCTCCCGCACGAGTGGACGGTCTGCGTCCAGCGTGCCGGGCAGGTCTGGTCCGCGTGGATCGTCGGCGCCCGGCCCGGCGTCACCGCCGAGGGCTCCACGCCGGCGCAGGCCCTGATCGGGATCGGCGGCGCGCTCATGGTCTGGCTCGACAACGGCGGACCGGAGTCGGACCCGCCCACCCACGCCGTACTCCTGAACGCCCAGATCGCCGGCGCGGTCCTGCCCGACGCCGTCCCGATCCTCTGAAACAACACCGACCCCAGGGTGTGCGCGCACCCCAGGGCCGGCCGAGCCGCCACCCTCCCGCGAAAGGCGATGGCCCGTGCCCCATCCTGCCCCCACCCGATACGACTGGCTGGCCGAGGACTACCTACGCCACTGGGCGACGAATCTGACCTCCCCGCGGCTGTGGGACGCCCTCCTCGCCGTGGTCCTGGTCCTCGTCGGTGGCGCGCTGCCGACCGTCGAGGTCGGCGCGGCCGCACTCGACGCCGGCCAGGCACCCCCGCACGCCGCGGGCACCGCCGCGGCCGGCATCCTGCTCGCCGCCGCGGCCGCCCGCGAGCTCCACCTCCGCCGGACCGCCGGCGCCCGCTGGACCCTGCCCGCCGTCCTGCTCGCGGTTCCACTCGCCCTCGCCGCGGCCTGCGCGCTGGCCACCACCAGCCCGACCGGCCCGCCGTCGTGGTGGGCGGCCGCCCTCGCTCTCTGGCCGGCCCTGGCCGTCGCCGGCGCGCTGGCCTGCCGGCTCACCCGCCCAAGCCCCCCGCCCACGGCCACCGAGCCGACCCTGAGCCGCACCGAGCCGAACACTGAGCCGCAGGCGCACACCGACGAGCCGCAGACCGCAGGCACCAAGACCGCCCGGCTCCTCGCTCTCGCGGCCGCGCTCCCGGACGACGACCCGCGCGGCCCGACCGAACGCGCGGCCGACCTGGCCGCTCAGGTCGGCATGCACGCGGCCACCGCGCGCCGCATCCTCGCCAGCACCCAGCGCCGGCCTGAGCCGACCCGCGCCGCAGGCTCACCCCCGGCTCGGACCGGCACCACACCATGATCCATATCCGTGCGCTCGTCCGTGCCCTCGGCCGCCGCCCCTGCCACCGCGCCACCTGCGGCCACCCCCGCGCCGACCACCGCCGCAGCTACTGCACCTGGTGCCACTGCCCCGCCTACCACCGGCGCATCGGAGGACGGCGCCGGTAGCCGAAACACCCGAACCCACCACGAACCACCGACAGAACGGATCACCCACCGATGACCGACGAGACACCCCGCACCGAATACCTGGTCACCCTCGAGCTGCGCACCCGCGACCGAGCCGAAGCGCTGCGCCTGCTCGACTCCGCCTACGCCAACGCCCGCGACATCAGCACCGCCCACCCCGACGTCGAGCACACAGTCGCGCTCAGCGACTACCAGACCACTGACGTCCAGCCCCTCGTGCACGCCGCCGCCGTCGACGACATCACCAACCGCGTGCTCGCCGCCCTCCACCAGGACCAGCAGACCCGACAGGCGGGCACCCTGTGACCGGCATGACCGGACTGAGCATCGTCCCGGACCTCGAACGCGCCCCCTGGACCGACCTCACCAACCCCACGCCCGCGCAGCTGACCCGCATCGGCCTACTCCGCAACAGCACCACCACCGGCCGCGCCTCCGTCGGCCTCGTCCTCGAGCTCGAGGACGGCACCCAGGTCATCGCCCAGACCACCTGGCGCCTACTCCACACCGCCGTCCGCGCCCTGGCCGCCGGCCCCGTCGGCGCCGAGGAGACCCAGGACTGATGCAGGGCCACGAGACCGAACCGGACGAGAACTACTGTCCGCGATCCTCCGACGGCATCCACACCATCGGCAATGAGGAATCGTGCGACGACTGCGGATGGGAAGAGACCAGTGACTGACTCCGACGGCAGCACCAGCGACCAGCTCGACGAGTGGATGATCGTCGAACTCATGGGGCGTGTCCGCCGCGCCGGCCGCGTCCGCGAAGTCGAAATCGCCGGCGAGGGGTTCCTCCGCCTCGACATCCCGGCCGATGGCGGCACCCGGGCCACCCAGTTCGTGAGCCCCAAGGCCGTCTACGCCCTCACCCCCACCACCGAGGCCATCGCCCGCGCCGTCGCCATCCACGAGCAGCCCGAACCGGCCCAACGCTGGGAACTTCAGCCGCGGCCCGCCGCCCCGCCGACCGCCCGTGAGGTCCTCGACGGCGAGTGGCCGTCCTGATGGGCGGCGAAGGCGGCACCGGCGGGCCCGCGCGACCCGCCTGGGTACACCCGTCCGCCGTGGCCGACGACCACCCGCTCGACGGCCTCGGCGACGTCGCCCGGGCCCTCGGCGGCACGGACACCAGCTGGACCATGTACCTGCTCGAGCTCCTGGCGAAGTCCGACACGCAGCGCCTCGCCACACTCGCGCTCGCCGTGCCCTGGCACGTCCACGCCTACCGCTGGTGGCGCGCAGCCACCCCCACTCCGACCGCCGGCGAGCTGCTCGCCGAGATGACCCGTGTCGAGGCCGTCGTCGAGCTCGACAGCACCGCTCCCGAACCGATCCGGAAGATCATCACCGGTCTCTGGGAGTACGCACGCGCCTACGGCTACCGCTGCGTCCCGCAGGTCGACCAGCTCGACGGCGACCAGTGGGTCGTAGCGTCACTGACCTGCCGGCACGGCACGTACGAGGGCACCTCCGACGGCTACGCCCAGTACGTGCAGGCGGTCAGCCGCGCGGCCGACGCCTGGCGGGCCGCCCACCCACCCAGGGAGCAAGCCCGCGCCGATGGGAGCGGCGATGTCTGACCCGCTCCCGATCGTCCCCGGGATGAAGTGCCACTGCCTGTGCGCCTTCCTCCACCCGACCCGGCCAGGCCTGTGTACCGACCAGTACGAGACCACCAGGCCGATGGCAGGCCTCACCGAGGAGCTGCCCCTGCAGATGTGCACCCCGTGTGCCCGGGCCCACGACCAGCGGGCGGAGGCCGCCAGGCCGGCCACCTGCCCGCCGCACCTGGCTGACGCCCTCACGACCCGGCCCGCCGGCGCCCTCAGCCGCACCCAGATCCAGACCTGCACCCGGTGCGGAGACACCCAGGTGATGGAGCCATGACCCACCAGCCCGAGAAGCCGACCCCACTGCTCGTCCTCGACCTCGACGGCACCGTCCGCCACGGCCGTGACGAACTCGGCCGGTTCGTCAACGGACCCGACGATGTGATCGTCTTCCCGGAGGCCGTCGAGCAGATGCGTCAGTGGAAAGCCCACGGCGGCCGGATCATCGGCGTGTCCAACCAGGGCGGCATCGCCCTCGGATTCATGACCATGCAGACCTGCGCCAAGGCCATGATGCGCACGCACGAGCTGTGCGACGGCCTCTTCGACAAGATCGCCTGGTGCTCGCACTTCCCCGAAGCCACACACCCGGAACTGGCCCGCTGCTGGTGCCGTAAACCCTCCCCGGGCCTGCTCATCGAGAGCGCGATCGAACTGGCCGCCCGGTACGGCGAGTACTACCCGCCCCACCTGGGCCTGTTCATCGGCGACCGGATCGAGGATCAGGAGTGTGCGCGGCTGGCCGGGTTCACCTTCCAGTGGGCCACAGACTGGCGCGCCCAGGCGGAGGTGATGCAACCGTGACCAGCCAGCCCGAATCCATCCGACGCGCCCACATGGACGAACTGGTCCAGCTGCTCGCCTCCGCGGAAGCGCAGGTCATCGAGCTCACCGAACAGCTCGCGGCTGCGGAGAAGGCCTCCGCAGCCGCCGACGACATCCTCGCCGGCCGGGGGCTCGACCCGGCCGGCCTGAACCTGATGATTGCCCGACGGCTCCTCCGGATCCTCGATGTGCGCACCGGCGAGCTCGCTGACGCCCAGACCCGGGCATCCGGCCTGACCCGACGCGTCCTCGACCTGGAGACCCGGATCGCGACGAACCAGGCCGAGACCGCGGCAGCCCTCGCCGTCACCGGCAAGCTCGTCGAGGACCTGCAGACCCGGATCAGCGACCTCGAGGATGAGCTCGTCGACGCCTGGCACGATGGCCACCGCACCAGCGAGCCACTACACGACGTCCTCGGGATGACCCGCGAGCAGTACGCCACCTGGGTGTCAGACAGGCCGGCGCGGGCTCCTACTCGCAACCCGCAGGCTTCAGGTAGCGAGCAAGTAGGCGGCATCATCCGCGCCAGCACGGACCGGCAGACCCCCTTGATCGCGGCCGAGCGGGGCCGAGACCACTGCCGTCCGGTCACGGTGCCGAACGCTGCCGGAGGAGACGTCACGGTTATCGTCCGCGGATCCGGAGAGCTCACCGAAGAAGGGCGCCAAGCCCTCGGGCACGTCGTTCGCGCCGTGGCCGATCGGTTCGCCGGCGACCTGGCCGACCCCCCGCCCATGCTGCGGAAGGTCGCAGGTGCGTTCGCTGACGCCGCCGCCGCCCGCGGCATCCTGCTGCGCCAGGCCGCCCAGGACGCCGGCGTCACCCCGGCCGCCGTCAGCCGCACCCTGCAAGGCGCCGCCGACGCCGTGCACCTCGCCGACCTGGTCCGCATCGCCACCTGGGCCGGCCTCGACATCGTCGCCGTGCCCACGCCCGGCTGGGCAGTGCCGGACACCACCGAACAGGAGTAGCGACAGTGACCCGCATCGACCATCGGCACGCCCGCCTGAGAAATAGTCAAGACTTGTGGATGGTGATCGTTAGGCGGCTTGGGTGATGGGTGTGGTGGTGGGGCGTTCGACGAGCTGGCCGCCTTCGAAGACGGCGCCGGCGCGGACGAGGGCGACGAGGTGGGGTGCGTTGACCGCCCGCCAGCGGGCCTGGGCGGCCTCGATCAGTTTGAACGCCATGGCCAGCCCGGCGGCCCGGGATCCGGGGCCCTTGGTGACCCGGGTGCGGTGGCGCACGGTCGCGAACGTGGACTCGATCGGGTTCGT